>JAHIPE010000038.1 GCA_018894655.1 Actinomycetota bacterium | reverse complement strand
GCTCTGAGTACGGATGGCACCGCCTTATTTTGAGCGCATATCTCCGGGAACTCGTCCAGGACCACTACGGCCCTCCTGTTCTGCTCTTGCAATCGAACGAGCAGGAACTCCAGAGACTCGGGCCAACTCATGAAGTGTCCAAAAGGCGCATCGTTGGCGAAAAGGCTCGCCATGATGTCGGTGAACGCCTTGACCTGGTCTATCTCTGCCTTCGCGTCCGCGGTGTAGAACAAGTGTGGTTTGCCTTTCACAAACTCCCGCATGAGACTTGTCTTGCCCACGCGGCGGCGCCCGAATACGTTGACCATACTACCGCCGGGCCTCGTGTATAACCTCTCGAGCTCCCCTAGCTGTTCTTCCCTGTCGATGAACTCCACGATACTTACTCCTATGTAACTTACTTATGCGTAAGGTTATCATGTGAATATCATCGAGTCAAGGCCTCCTGTCCGATCCATCTGGGGGATCATGCGATACTGTTTCACCCTGAATCGGTGTGACTCCTCAACTTGCCGGACCCCAGTTGGGAGAAGGTGGTTGTGTTCCCGGCAAAGTCCAGATTAGGTCACCATCCGTCCCAGGTCTTGGTAGTCCATGGTGGGTATGGTGTGACTCGATGGTTTCCACAGGAGCCGGGATTTGTGAGTGAGGTTAAGACGTTTCAAATCGTAGTAGAATACCGTTGTCGAAACGGTGATGCGGGTAATATCGGAAAGGCCCTTGTTCCTGCCGTTGATTGATTTCCAAGAAGTGGTTGATGATGGGGAGGGGTCCGAGACGCTCGGTTTTCAGGTCGAAGGCCCGTTCCTGCATGCCCATCTCTTGACGCCTTTGGATACTTGCTATATTATGGTAGCAAGTTATAGTTGTTGACGCAACGGGGGGGAACATGGCACAAGATGTAGGGAAGAACCCGAAGGGCGCAGAGCGCCGCATCGAGGAGGCCAGGCGTAAGATCTCCGCAATGGACCTGGTCTGCTCGGGCACATTGCGGAAGCGCAAGAAGACCTGCGGAAGGTCCTACTGCCGTTGCGCCACCGACCCCGAGGCACTGCACGGCCCCTACTACGAGTGGACCCGGTACGAGGAGGGCCGTCTCGTCCACAGAACCCTCTCGCCCGAGCAGGCGATGGAGCTCGAGAAAGCCATAGCCAACTACCGGGAGATACAGGCTCTCCTGTGTGAGTGGAGGCGTGAATCCACCGCCATCATTCTGGGGATTCCAAAGCGCAAGAGCGGCTGATCAGAGCGTGGGGTTAATTACGAAGAAAACTCCTCGGAGATGCGCGGAATGAGAGACTTGATGTTTCTAATCAAGTTATTTATGTTGCTTTGTGTTGTGTTATATATTACTATTGTTGTGGAGGTGGTCAATTTGGATGTCAAAGAGATTCTATCTGTTGAGGATGCGGCAGAGTTCCTCGGTATTAGTCCATACACCGTACGGAAACATGCCAGGCAGGGGTTGATTCCGGGGAGAAAAGTCGGGAGAGAATGGCGCTTTTCACGTGATTCCCTGCTGGAATGGCTGGGTTGCGGGTTATCACGCGATGACCTGGCAGCAGTAAGGCGTGGAATCGAAGATATAAGCGTGGGCCGAGTAGTCTCCTGGGAGACACTGGGAGAGGAACTGGGGCGTGAGTGAATGGAAGGTATCCGTATCTCACGAAGCGGCTTCGACCTTGAGGCGCCTTGACCGTACGAATCAGAAAAGGATGAAGAAGGCAATCGACCGCCTTGCCCTTGAGCCAACGCCCGGTCCCGGAAGGGACATACGCCCGATCAGGGGCGTTGAGGGCCTTCTGCGACTCCGGGTCGGGGGCTGGCGCATACTATTCACGGTGGATAAGCAGAGTAAGAGGATTTTCATTCTTGCGGTTCGACCACGAGGTCAAGCATACCGGAACATGTAGGAATCATATGGAGCGGGAAACCCGCCTCGTTCAAACTATATTCACTCGAGAAGGGCCAGCCCGTTATAGACCTATGGAGTGAATCCCACCACATCGTGCCCGCCGGTCCATCCCTTGTTTCCCGCGCTGACAGAACAAGGGCGCTCGATGGTTTCCACAGGAGCCGGGATTTGTGAGTGAGGTTAAGACGTTTCAAATCGTAGTAGAATACCGTTGTCGAAACGGTGATGCGGGTAATATCGGAAAGGCCCTTGCTTACGCCTTTGATTGATTTCCGGGATTGGAGATGTTCTTGAAAAGGTTATACCCGTGGCTCATCGCGGCAACTGCTGCGGTTACGGTTATTTACATCAACCTGGTTGCCGGCTGTGGTGGTGGCGGGAGTCTCACAACGCGGCCGGAGGCCCCTAAAGCCGGCTTCGGCAGGTTGCTCTGCGAGGCGGTCAAAGAGGCGGATGAGTTGGTGCTGGTAGCCGCCGGCGGGGATGTCAACTTCGGCGACGGCGTGACGCCGTACCTTACCTCCAACGGCGTGGATTACCCCTGGGCCCACGTCAGTGACCTGTTCTCGTCCGCCAACATCGGCTTCGTCAACCTTGAGTGCTGTATATCTACCGGCGGAAGCCCGATTCCTGGGAAGTCGTTCTGCTTCCGGGGTCCACCGGACTCGGTAGTCGGCATGGCAAGGGCTGGGATCGACATAGTGTCTCTTGCCAACAACCACTCCAAGGACTACGGTACGGGAGCACTCCTCGATACGTTTGCCAACCTCGAGAAAAGCGACATCAGGTGGTGCGGCGCAGGGAAGGATGCCAGGGAGGCCTATGCCTGTACCGTATTGACCGTTCACGGCAAGAAAGCTGGGTTCCTGGCATTCAACTCCATCGTACCCTCCGGCTGGCCGGCCACTGCCGACGGCCCCGGTTGCACCACCACCTGGGACGAAGAGCGGATGGCGGACACCATCAAGAGCGCGAAGGTGGAATGCGACTACGTTGTGGCCTCCTTCCACTGGGGCGTCGAGCTACAGACCTCCCCCACCGGGGAGCAGCGCAACCTGGCCCACCTGGCCGTGGACTCGGGCGCGGACCTGGTGCTGGGGCACCACCCCCACGTGGTGCAGGGCTTTGAGCTCTACAAGAACAGGCTTATCTCCTACAGCCTGGGCAACTTTATTTTCTCCCCGCCCCGGGAGATATCAGCGAAGACGGTCGTGCTCCTTGCGGTAATCGGCCCGGAAGGGCTGGTCCAGGCAAAGATAGTCCCGGCGGTGATAAGTGGCTGCCGGCCGGTGTTGATGGAAGGGTCGCAGGCCCAGTTGTGGCTAAACACCATATCGGGATACTCCCACAACCTCTCAACCGACTTGTCGATAAGGAACGGGTCCGGCTTCATAGACGGGGCACGCACCCCTGATTGAATGAAGTCTTGGTCTGAAGTCATGGTCAGGTCTTGAATCTAGAAAAAGAGCTGGTCGGGACGGCCGGATTTGAACCGGCGACCCCTGGTCCCCCAGACCAGTGCGCTAACCTGGCTGCGCCACGTCCCGACTTGGTAAGTTTTCTCGCAACCGATATTGTAGCAATCAGACAGTTAGGCGCGCAAACCGCCATGGTGGGCACGTCTTTCCCGGCCTCCACTTCACTGACCTGATAGTGAACCACGTGCCGAGAATGTCCACCGAATACTACGTGGCTAGAAAACACAAAGACCCCCTGGGGGGCCTTTGTGAAATCCACCGCCTTATGAAGGGCTACTTCTTGGCGACCGCCTCCTTCAAGGCCTTGCCCGGCTTGAACGCCGGAGCCTTGCTGGCGGGAATCTTGATCGGCTGTTTGGTCTGCGGGTTGATCCCGGTACGCGCCTTCCTCTTCCGCACCTCGAAGGTGCCGAAGCCTACAAGCGAGACCTTCTGACCCTTCTTGAGCGACTTTGTGATCGTACCCAGAACCGCGTCTACTGCCGCTGCCGCGTCCTTCTTGGAAATCCCAGTCTCACCAGCAACCGCGTCTGCAAGATCTTTCTTAGTCAAATACCTGCACCCCCTTCCAGATTCCTAGGCATCATTTAGCCTTAACTTCAACAAATCCTAGGTTCTTCCTTTGAAAAAGTCAATAAAATGCGGGATTTACGCGTTATTTTCGCCTTTTTGGGCGGAAATACCGCGCAGGCCATGAGACAACCTTGATCTAGGCGTGTTTCCACTTCTTGGTGGTGCGGAAGTGTATCCTCAGGGGGCTTCCCCAGAACCCGTACTCCTCCCTCAACTGGCGGGTGAGAAACCGCCGGTAATCCTCCTTGACCAGGCCCGCGTCGTTAACGAAGATAACGACCGTTGGGGGCGCTACCCCTGTCTGAGTGGCGTAGTACATCTTGAGCTGACGGTTTCCTTTCCTGGGTAGAGCGACCCTTGTCTTGACCAGTGCCAGGAAGTTGTTTAGCACCGGCGTGGGTATTCGCTTATTCCATTGCCCGTAGGCGGTATCCGCCAGCGTCAGTATCCTTTCAATGCCCCTCCCGGTAACCGCGGATATCCGTAGCAGCGGCAGGTGAGTGGCGAAGCGGAACTTGTGCGCGATCGCCTCCATCACCTCGACGGACTTGTGGGCCTCCTCCACCTTGTCCCACTTGTTTATCAGGATGACCGCCGCACGGCCGCGAGACTCGATCTTACCGGCGATCCTCTGGTCGTGCTCGCTGGGGCCTTCCCACCCGTCAATGACCAGCATCACCACGTCCGCCTGGTCTATGGCGCGAAATGTCCTGATGGAACTGTAGTACTCCACGTCGGAGATGCCGGTCCGCTTCTTGCGTATGCCCGCGGTGTCTAGAATGCGGTAGGAGGTGCCGTCACTTTCCACTATGGTGTCTATGGTGTCCCTGGTGGTATGTGGCTTCTCGTGCACCACCGCCCTTTCCTCGTCGGCCAGCCGGTTCAGTATCGACGACTTGCCCACGTTGGGCCGTCCCACTATTGCCACCGCGATCTGTGGCTCGGAAGGCTCCTCACCCCAGTACGGGAGCAAATCGGTTATCCTGTCCAGCAGGTCACCGACGCCCAGACCGTGGTACGCGGATACCGCGACGGGGTCACCCAGGCCCAGCGCGTAGAAACCACCGACCTCGTACTCCAGGTTCTGGTTATCCACCTTGTTAACCACCAGCACGGTGTTGCTCCGGAGTCGTTTCAGGCGCCGGGCCAGCCACTCGTCATCCTCGGTGACCCCGGTCATCACATCCACCACCAGCACCACCACGTCCGCCTCCTCGGCGGCAAAGAACGCCTGGCGCTCCACCTCTCCCGCCAGCCATCCCTCTGTCTCGATGCCCACTCCTCCGGTGTCCACCACCACGAACTCCCTGTCCTTCCACCGGGCGGGAGTGTACTTGCGGTCACGGGTAACCCCCGGGGTCGGGTCAACGATCGCCTCCATCCGGGACGCCAGCCGGTTCATCAACGTGGATTTACCCACGTTGGGGCGGCCCATTATAGCTACGACCGGACCCTCGAGGCTCACTGTTGAACACCCGGCCCGTCCATCAACGCGCCCGCAAGGCAAACTCCGTCAACCTTCACCGGAACGACATCAACGCCGCAGAACTCACTTACGCCGGCCGGAGAGGCGCCGTCAATGAACACCCCGTCCTCGAGCGCCACGTCCGGGAGCAAGGCAGTCTTGGCCCCCCGGGCCCCCCCGAGCGCCCGCGCCACGTCCGAACCCGGCAGCAATCCGCAGACGTTCACAGTCTCCCCGAAGAGAGTGTTGCGGCACACCACCGTGCTCACGCCGTACCTATCAAGCTGAAGCGGGGACAGCGCCCAACTCCCCATCGGCGAGCTCAACACAACGGTACCACCGTTCTTTCCCGTCCCTCCCAATCGGGACTCCGCCTCCTTGAACTCGTCGATCAGCTTTCTTGCAAGTCCGATGCCGTTCTCGAGTTGTGGATACCCATTGTAGTACTCGCGCGCCGGGACCTCTTCACCCGCCAGGTAGAAGAACTCGTCGGCGGCGTACGGCCCCCTCCCGCCCAGGATGCGCCGCCAGTGATCGAGCTGCTCCAGCAGGCCGCTCGCAGATTCGCGTGTGTGGCCGAACGACATCGGAAGGGTCGTTTTCCCGGTTGTGGTGATTCCAACCGGCACGACACCGACCGACGACACCCCGGGGAAGCGTGACATGATGTCGTCAAGCGTCACGTCAAGCTTCTCCCTGTCGTTTATCCCCCTTATGAGCACTATCTGGACATGCACCCGGGTCCCCCCGTCCAGTATCGCTTCAAGAGCGTCCAGGGCTATGTCTGCGCCGGGGTTCCCGAAGATCCTCCCGCGGAGCCCCGGCTCGGTCGCGTGCAGGCTCACGTACAGCGGTGACAGCCTATCTTCTACTATTCTCCGTATGTCCCCGCTTTCCAGGTTTGTCAGAGTAATGAAGTTGCCCCCCAGGAAGCTGAGCCGGTAGTCGTCATCCTTTATGTACATCGTTTCCCTGAGGCCGCCGGGAAGCTGGTCGATAAAACAGAACATACATGCGTTGTTGCAGGTCATGATGTCCCCGAATATTGCCTTCTCCATCTCTATCCCGACCGGCCGCCCCAGCGCCTCCACGGTCACCCGGACGGTAGCGCCGCTCCTCTCGATCTCCAGGCTATGTGCCACGTCGTCCAAAAGGAGGAGCTGGAAGTCTATCATGTCCCTGAGATACTCGCCGTCAATCCTCTGTATCCGGTCCCCTGGCTGTACGCCGGCCCGTTCCGCCGGCGAGCCGGCCTCGACCGACCTGACCACGGCCGGCCCGACCAGTTCTCTATTCACCGTCTCCTCTCCTTTTCCCGCGAGCACTTCGGTTCACGTTAACCCAACCGAACCACCGTGACAAGGAGTGACGGGCCGGGTTTTCGCCGTCTCGATTTCCCGCAGCGTTAGGTTATAATTAACTACCGTTTTCCTAGTAGCTTTCGATATCAGGGGGAATAATTGTGACTCTATCCGGTGACAGCGTGATCAAGAACGTTGGGCTCTTCGGCCACGGAGGTTCCGGAAAGACGACGCTGGCGGAGGCGTTGCTGTACACCACCGGCACCATCAACCGCATGGGCGACGTCGAGCAGGGTAATACCACCACCGACTTCGACGAGGACGAGATAAACCGCAGCATATCCATAAACAGCGCGCTCGCCCCGGTAACCTGGGACGGCACCAGGATAACTTTGCTGGACACCCCGGGGTACGCCGATTTCGTCGGCGACGCTATCTCAGCGGTGCGGGTTGTGGACACCTGCGCCTTCGTTGTTTCCGGCGTGGACGGCATCGAGGTCCAGACCGAGATAATGTGGGAGAAGGCGGCCGTACTCGGCACCCCCTCGTTCGTTTTCATAAGCAAGCTGGACCGGGAAAGAGCCGGCTTCGACCGGGTGCTGGAGGACGTCAGGGAAACCCTGGGGGGCAACGTTATACCGATCAACATCCCCATAGGCGAGGAACATGACTTCCGGGGCGTTGTTGACCTCCTGAGCCAGAAGGCGTACGAGCTGGAAAAAGAGGGCAAATCGAAAGAGGTCCCGGTGCCTGACTCGCTTGAGGACGCGCTGGCTGACGGCCGCAACGGCCTTATCGAGGCAGTGGCAGAGACAGACGATTCCTTACTTGAGAAGTACCTGGACGACGTCGAGCTGTCAGCGGACGAGATCTTGGAGGCGCTCAAGAAGGGCGTGCTGGAGCGGAGCCTTATCCCGGTCCTCTGCGGTTCCGCCTCCAAGGGCATAGGCATCCCCGAACTGCTCGACTTCATCGCCGATGTGCTTCCCCTCCCCGGTGAGCTACCCGACGTGGTGGGCACGGTGCCCGGCAGCGACGAGGAAGTTGTTCTCCCCCGCAGCCCTGACGCACCCATGAGCGCCCTGGTGTTCAAGACCCTGGCCGACCCCTACGTGGGAAAGCTCACCTACTTCAGGGTTTTCTCCGGCGTGTTCAAGAGTGACTCGAGCGTGCTCAACTCGACCAACGGTAAGGCCGAGAGGGTGGGGCAGCTTTTCCAGGTGACCGGTAAGGAGCAGTCAGGGGTTTCCGAACTCGGGCCCGGTGAGCTCGGTGCCGTGTCCAAGCTCGGGAACACCGCAACCGGCGATACGCTCTGCGACAAGAAGAGCCCGGTTGTCCTGCCGCCGATCGAGTACCCCGCCCCGTTGATGTCACTGGCGGTCGAGCCCAAGACCAAGGGCGACGAGGACAAACTCTCCACCGCCCTGGGCCGCCTGCGCGAGGAGGACCCCATGCTCGAGGTCAGGCGGGATACCGACGTCAACCAGACCCTCATAAGCGGCGCCGGCGAAAACCACCTGGACGTCGTTGTCGCGAAGATGCGCCGCAAGTTCGGGGTGGACGTGCTGACCACTATCCCAAAGGTCCCCTACAAGGAGACTATCAGGAAGTCGGTGGAGGCCCAGGGAAAGCACAAGAAGCAGACCGGCGGCCACGGGCAGTTCGGGCACTGCTTCCTTCGCCTGGAGCCGCTCCAGCGCGGTGAGGGCTTCCAGTTCGAGGACAAGATAGTTGGAGCGTCCATCCCCCGGCAGTACATCCCCGGAGTGGAGAAGGGGGTAGTGGCGTCTATGCAGGAAGGGTTCCTGGCGGGTTACCCCATCGTGGATATGAGGGTTACCGTCTTCGACGGGTCGTTCCACTCGGTTGACTCCTCGGAGATGGCGTTCAAGATGGCCGCGTCCAAGGCCGTCAAGGCGGCTATGTTAGACGCCGAGCCGGTTATCCTGGAGCCTATCGTGAACGCCCAGGTGACCGTCACCGACAAGTATATGGGTGACGTGATAGGCGACCTAAACGCCAAGCGCGGCCGCATTCAGGGGATGCAGCCCAAGGGAAAGACGCAGGTCGTTCAGGCCCAGGTCCCCCTGGCCGAGATGTCGCGCTACTCCATCGACCTCAGGTCGATCACCGGTGGACGCGGTGTTTTCACCATGGAGTTCTCGCACTACGAGCAGGTTCCCGAACACATCGCCCAGAAGATAATCGCCATGCAGGAGCGCAAGAAGGAAGAGGACTAGAGAAGGTCCTTTAGAGTCCGCCAGACGCTGTCCAGCGCCAGCGGCAAGACCCTGACGCCCGCCACCACCGGCATGAAGTTGGAATCACCGTCCCACCGGGGCACAAGGTGCAGGTGGACGTGGCCGTCTATTCCCGCTCCCGCCACCCTGGAGATGTTTATTCCCACGTTGAAGCCGTCGGGGGTATATGCCTCCCGTATCGCGCGCATGCACTGCTGGGTCAGTGCCATCATCTCCCCCATCGTTTCGGCGTCAAGGTCCTCGATCGTCCCGGTGTGCTCGTACGGCACTACCATCAGGTGAGCCGACGAGTACGGGTAGAGGTTCAGGATGACGAAGCACCGCTCCTTTCGAACGAGTATGAGGTTCTCCTCGTCTTTGCTCTCGGGGTCGGATGGCTTGTCACAGAAAATACACCCTTCTTGTTGGTCCACGGTCTTCACGTACTCATACCTCCAGGGCGTAAACATTACTTCCATCGGCTACACCTCTAGCGATCCTTTGCTGTCTATCTCCTTGAGCAGGTCCGACAGGAACCTTTCCGGCTCCACGTCCCGATCGTCCCTGCCCGCCAGCGACCTCACGCTTACCTTGCCCGACTCGACCTCCTTGTCCCCCACGATCACCATGTAGGGGACCTTCATGCGCCACGCCTTCCTTATCTTGTTCCCGGTTGTCTCCCGTTCACGGTTGACCTTCACCCGAATGCCACCGGTTTCCATCCGCTCCCGGATATCGTCCGCGTACGCGACATGGCGATCGGCAATTGGTAGTATCTCGACCTGAACCGGCGCCAGCCAAAGTGGAAACGCCCCCCCGTACTGCTCTATCAGGATACCGATGTAACGCTCCAGGCTGCCCAGCACTGTACGGTGTATCATCACCGGGGTGTGCTCCCGGTTATCCGCACCGGCGTAGGTCATCTCGAAGCGCCGGGGCAGGTTGAAGTCGAACTGGATCGTCGGACCCTGCCAGTACCGGCCAAGCGCGTCCTTGAGCTTGACGTCTATCTTGGGGCCGTAGAAGACCCCCTCACCCTCATCTATGACGTACTCCAGTGACTGGCCCTCCAGCGCCTTCCTGAGCAGCCCGGTCGCCCGCTCCCAGTCCTCGCTGTTTCCCACGAAGCTCTCCGGCCTCGTGCTCAAGGCGATCAAGAACTCGGTGAAACCGAACGCGCGCTGGGCCTCGAAGGCGAACCTGATGGCGTCTTCAATCTCCTTTTCCGCCTGATCCATGGTGCAAAATATATGGGCGTCGTCCTGGGTGAAGCCACGCGCCCTCAAGAGCCCGTGCAGGACCCCGGAACGCTCGTGCCGGTATACCGTCCCCAACTCGAAGAGCCTGACCGGCAGTTCGTTATGCCCGCGGGTCCTGGACTTGTATATGTAGATGTGCGCCGGGCAGTTCATCGGCTTGATGCCGTACCCCTGACCCTCGATATCGAAGAAGTACATCGGGTACTGCATCTGCAGGTGCCCGCTTGTCTCCCACACGTCCTTTCGCATGATGTGGGGTGATATCACCAGTTCGTAACCTCTCCTGGCGTGCTCCACCTTCAGGAAATCCTCTATTACCGTGCGCAGTATCGCGCCGTTGGGATGGTAAACGACCAGTCCGGGGCCCATCTCGTCTTGCATGCTGAAGAGTTCCAGTTCGGGCCCCAGGCGCCGGTGGTCACGCTTCTCGGCCTCCTCCCGCATCCGCAGGTACTCGTCAAGCCCCTCGGAGGAGTCGAAAGCGGTCCCGTATATCCTCTGTAACATCTCCCGCTTCTCGTCGCCCCTCCAGTACGCTCCGGCAAGCGATAACAGCCGCAGCGCATTGAGCCGCCCGGTTGATACCAGGTGTGGGCCCCGGCACAGGTCAATGAACTCACCCTGCCGGTAGACGGTTACCGTATCGCCCTCGATATCGTCAAGGAGTTCGACCTTGTAACCCTCGCCGCTCTCCTCGAAGAGTGAGGCCGCCTCTTGGCGGGATAGCTCTTTCCTTGTCACCGGCAGGTCCTCGGCGACAATCCGCGCCATCTCCTCCTCTATCGCCGGCAGGTCCTCAGGGGTGAGCGCGCGCTCCATGGCGAAATCGTAGTAGAACCCATCGTCGATGGAGGGCCCGATTGCAAGCCTCGCGTCGGGAAAAAGTCGCTTTACCGCCTGGGCCATGACGTGCGAAGCGGTGTGCCTGTACGCCTCCCTGCCGCGCGGCGTACTGAAGTCGAGGAAACCTAGACTACAGTCGCCCTCCAGGGGCCGGTTGAGCTCCGCCGCTTCCCCGTCGACCTCGGCTACGAGAGCACCATCATCCGGCTTGATGCCCGCGGCCGCGAGCACTTCCAGAGGCGTCTCGCCGCTTGGCACATCCACCTTTTTTCCGTCTTTCAGGATTACCTTTATCATCATCTCACCAAGCATTTATTTGCCAACCGGTGGCAAGCAGCAGACTTTACCGGTAATAGAATGGTGGGCGCGAGTAGGATCGAACTACCGACCTCTTCCGCGTCAAGGAAGCGCTCTCCCACTGAGCTACGCGCCCACAGAGCATTGATTTTAACGCGATAATAGTATCTTATGATAATTGAAAGTTCAAACGATCAAGGCGGAAGCGTTGCCGGTCTGTCTGAAGTGCGGGAAGTCCATCGATCCTGACAGGCACTACTGTGAAGAATGCGGCCTTGTCGGAAAGGCCCAGGTCGAGCGTATGTTCCAGGTCGTCGAGGGAAGCCCCTATAAGAAAAAGAGAACCGCGAGTTACCGGTGGATTGTCGCCGTCATGCTGGGGTTCACTGCCTCACTGGCGGTCGTTGCTTACGCCATCTTCTCCATGATGCCCAGCGGGCCGGAGTTTGTAAACAAGGCTCAGGCCGGGATCTGCCGGGGCAATCTGAGCCGAATCGAGGTGGAAGTCGAAAGGTATTACGAGGTGGAAGGCGAGTATCCTCCCGCCGGCCGGATAGACGAGAACCACCCCCTGGTGGTTGACCGCTACCTGGACGAACCATCGATCTGCCCCGCCACCGATCATTATTATGTGCTGGAGAAAGACGGCCCCGTGTTTGTGGTCACCTGCGACAGCGGCGAGAAAGGCCACGACATATGATCGGACGGGCGTGGACGCCTGGAGGCGGCGACCGGATTTGAACCGGTGATCGAGGTTTTGCAGACCTCTGCCTTACCACTTGGCTACGCCGCCGACGAGATCATTTTACTATAACTCGGGCCAAGCGGAAATCTCGCGTGTTCATCAACCGGGTTAAACCACTTGAGGGGCGACTCTCAGCCGCCCTCCGTGGTCTAAGGACAAACAGTCATTCTTCACGATAGGTACTGGAGCGGGAAAACGGGCTCGAACCGTCGACCTCCACCTTGGCAAGGTGGCGCTCTACCAACTGAGCTATTCCCGCTCAATGAAGATTGTAAGAAAGACAACCGAGGGTGTCAATCATCCGCTAGTGTCCCGTCCCATAAATACGGTGACGCACCGAGAGCGTCGATGCGCCGCGCCGGCAAGGCGCGCGACCGAGGCGTACTCTAGAGTACGGCGCAGGGAGCGGAACGAAGCTGTAGCGGATGCAGGGGCGTTCGAATGCCATTGTATTTATGGGACGGGGCACTAGAGACGCCTGGCCTCCCTTTGCAGGACCTTGCTGACTATCGCCAGCCGGGTGGTCCGGTCCCTTGTCGCCGCCAGGAACGCGTCCATCTCGTGCCTCACCCCGGCCGGTGCCTTGTAACGGTACATCGGCTCCTCGCCCTCCTCGGTATCGCGCGACAGCACTCCCTGCTCGACAAACCGCTCCAGGACCGGCTCTATCGCTGTGGCCCGGCGCCCCACATCGATGGCGATGTCGGAGGACTGCTTCTCGATATCAGGGTTCTCGTGGAAGTACGCGAAGACGTCCCAGCAGGCGAACTGCTCGATGTACTGGTCCACGAAGCCCAAGATCTCCGGTTCAATGTTGTCTAGCGGCAAGTCTTACCACCGAAATCCCGTAGAAACAGGTTACCTCTTAGGATTATAACAAATGAACGCGCTCACGCGAGCATGGGTCACTCGCCGGGGCCGCCGCAGTCCAACTGAAACTCGCGGTAGAAGCAGCTCATCTCGCCGGTGTGGCAGGCGACTCCCACCTGCTCCACCTGTACCAGAAGCGTATCGGCATCACAGTCGTAGAAGACTCTTTTAACCCGCTGCACGTGTCCACTGGTCTCGCCCTTGGGCCAGAGCTCCTGCCTGCTTCTCGAGTAGAACCAGGTGCGCCCTGTCTCGAGCGTCTTTGAGAGAGACTCGCGGTTCATGTAGGCGAGCATCAGCACCTGCCCGGTGGACTCCTCCTGGACTATCGCCGGTATCAGCCCCCTGTCGTCGTACTTCATGTCTTCCACCCCGGTTACCGGGGTTTCATCGTTGCCCATCTTTCACCTCACCCAGGGTATATCTTCCATACATCATCGCTAGCGTCACACTCAGGCGCCACTTTTGCGCATGACGCAACCGTGTTCAGCGGGATCTTTGCGTTATTCTACACAAGGGTTATCATTTTGTTGGCGCAAGACCCTTTCCTTCAGGTAAGGGATACGCGCCGTCTCTCCTTTGTGGTATGATATCTTCAGTACCTTGAAAAGACCAATACGGGGTTGTAGTAAACAGCCGGTTACTATGTAAAATTGGCAACTGCAACACAGTCGGTGTGACAGAAGGAGAATAGCCTCATCACATCCAAGCCGACATCAATAAGTTTCACTAGTGTCGCGTCAACCCTCAAGTGTCGGGTAAAGACGCGATAGCTTTATCCGGGCATCCTCGGTTGTAAACTGCCAGTTGACCTTGGCGTTCTTGTTGTTTCTGTATTCTTGCCATGCCCGTACCTCTCTTCTGATAACCTCGATATCGTCGATCCTTCTGTTTAGACACTGTCCGGTGAGCACGTTCAACTCTATCTCGGCCATGTTCAGCCAGCTTCCGTGCTTCGGAGTATACACAAACTCGAATCTGTCCCACAGCGCCTTTGCCTTATGCGGCGGAAATGCTTCGTACAGCGACCCGGGTTTGTGGGTGTTCAGGTTGTCCATCACCAGTGTTATTCTCTCCACGCTTTCGTATTGGCCGGCGATCTCTTCCAAGAAGCACGCCCAGTCCCGCTTGGTTTTTCTCTCGGTTATCTTTACCATGCGTTTTCCCGCCAACGGCTCGCAAGCAAGAAATATATTGCATACCCCACAACGCCTGTATTCATAGTCATGCCTGGCAGGTTGCCCTGGGGATGGGGCAACGGGGACTCTCGTCTCCGCAATCAGTTGCTTGGGGGACTCGTCCATGCATATGACCGGGTAACGCGGATCGAGCGGACGCTTGTAAACGTCCAACACCATTTCCATGTTGGCAACGAAGCTTCCGTTTTGCTTTGGTGGAATCACCCATCCTTTACGCTTCCAAGGCTTGAGTTCGTTTTTTTTAGGACGCGGCGTACCGTTTCATGGGATACGCTGTCAATGTAATCGAGTTCAACCACTCGGTCCGCCAGCAGCCTCAGGGACCACCTTGCGAAACCTTGGGGCGGATCACCGCAGCTCAATGCAACCAGATGGGCTTCAAAATCTCCATCTGCCTTCTTGGCGTAGACGCGGCTCCCCTTCCTGCCCTTGAGGGCAATATCAAGGCCTT
>JAHIPE010000234.1 GCA_018894655.1 Actinomycetota bacterium | reverse complement strand
GTCAATACATGATAAAGCCAACCGTTGAGTGCGGCAAGTGGTGGCGCGCTACGGAGCCGAGCGCACCGATGGTGTAGAATACCGCAGGTTAACCTGTTTGCGTGTTTTGCACGTGGAGGAAGAGAAACCGCGGGAGTTGATCGATGCTTGTCGACCTGCATATTCATACCAACGTGTCGTCCAGGTGCTCGTCGGTAACTCCCCAGCAGCTTGTTGAGAGGTCCAGAGAGCTGGGGCTGGACGCGGTATGCGTTACCGAGCACTCCACCGGGGTCGGGGCGCAGGTCAACTACGAGTACGCCCTGGAGCAAGGGTTCAAGGTCTTCAGGGGGATGGAGGTGTACACGGAACTCGGGGACATGCTGGCGTTCGGCTGGCTGGACCGGGTAAAGTACTACCTCTTTCCTTTCACTGAGCTCAGAAAAGAGGTCGAGGAGCGCGATGGGATTATCATCCCCGCCCATCCATGCAGGGGGATATCCGACGCGCGCCACCGCTACCGGCACACGCTGGACGAGGAGCTTGCCCAGGCGATAGTCGCTATCGAGACCCACAACGGCGCCGTTACCCGCAAGAGCAACGACCAGGCGGAGCGCCTCAGGAAGAAGTATGGTCTTTTCGGGACAGGCGGGAGCGACGCTCACCACGTAAGCCACATTGGACGGTCCCTCACGGTTTTCGAGGAAAGCATCGGGGACGAAAGAGAGCTGATCGAGGCCCTCCGAGGGGGCAGGTACCGCGCAATATACGGCGATGAGCTATTCGGGGGAACAGATCTCTAACCAGTAAAAAGTCGTAAATATTCAGCCCCCCCTCATTGATTGAGCAGTATGCTGGCCAAGCACCCGCACCGGCGAGCCCTGAATCCCCTTGTGGATTTGGGGCTGGATCCCCGTTGCCCTTGACACCCTGGTTTGATGCTGGTATATTCTCTATCATAATGGTAGGGTTTATTGTATTCGCATCAGGAGATGTCTGCATGATAAGACCTGGCAATGACTCGATAAGCTATATCGGCGATAGGCAGATGATGATGTGTCGCATGGCTATGCGATCCCACCTGCGCGCGGGGGGCATGCCTATGTAGGCATCATCTTTCTGACATTCATCAAGGAAGAACCCGCAGCCAGGTGGGGAAACGGTTGGCGGGTTTTTTATTTCTCGAGAAAACGCCTCGTAATTTTGATACCGGGCAAAGGAGGAGAAAGAAATGACACAGCAAGAGTTCGACACGATAGCGATACACGCGGGTCAGGAAAGCCCGGACCCGGCAACAGGAGCACGGGCTGTTCCCATCTACCAGACCACTTCGTACGTCTTCAATGACACCGAGCACGCGGCCAACCTGTTCGCGCTGAAGGAGTTCGGCAACATCTATACCAGGATAATGAATCCGACGACTGACGTTTTTGAAAAGCGGGTGGCCGCCCTGGAGGGGGGGACAGGGGCGCTCGCGGTTGCCTCCGGGCAGGCGGCGGAGACATTAGCGCTCCTTGCGATTACCCGTGTGGGGGACGAGATAGTATCGGCCGACAACTTGTACGGCGGAACCTATCAACTATTCCATTACACTTTTCCCAAGCTGGGTCGAACCGCGAAGTTCGTTGATTCGACGCGGCCCGAACAGATCGAGAGCGCGATAACCGAGAAAACGAGGGCTGTGTATGCCGAGACGATCGGGAACCCGAAGCTCGACGTTCCCGATTTCGAGGCAATTGCCGGCATCGCTCACAATGCCGGCATCCCTTTCGTGGTGGACAACACCGTAGGGATCGGCCTGGTCAGGCCGATCGACTTCGGTGCCGACATCGTCGTGGATTCGGCGACCAAGTACATCGGCGGCCACGGGACCTCTATCGGCGGCGTGATCGTGGATTCGGGCCGGTTCGATTGGAGCAACGGGAAGTTCCCCGAGTTCACCGAGCCGGATCCGAGCTATCACGGTCTCGTCTTCTGGGACGCCCTCGGCAATCACCCGGAACTCGGCAACGTTGCTTTCATATTGAAGGTCCGGGTCCAGTTGCTGCGAGACATCGGGGCTCCGCTGAGCCCGTTCAACTCCTGGTTATTTCTCCAGGGTCTGGAGACCCTCCCCTTGAGGCAGAAGAAGCACTCGGATAACGCCCTCGAGATCGCCAAGTGGCTCGAGACGCACGAGCTCGTCGAGTGGGTGAACTACCCGGGACTCGAAGATCACCCCAGCCACGAGCTCGCCAAGAAGTACCTCGGCGGACATTTCGGTGGCCTGGTGGGCTTTGGAATAAGAGGCGGGCTGGAAGCGGGCAAACGCTTCATAGAGTCCGTAACACTTCTCTCGCACCTCGCGAATATCGGTGACGCGAAGAGCCTGGTGATACACCCCGCGTCAACCACCCACCAGCAGTTGACCCGCGAGGAGCAGGAGGCGACGGGGACTACGGAGGACTACGTGCGCCTGTCCATAGGTCTCGAGGACCCTGAAGACATAAAGGCCGACATCGATCAAGCACTGAGGAAGGCCGCGACCTGAGTCGTCTTCGAACAACGGCCGGCAAGGAGGGAAATTGAGCAAGGGGATCGGCATTGTCGAGACACAATACTATACTTTCGCGGCACCTCCCGGTCGATTTCTCCTGGATTCCGGCGAGAAACTGGTTCCAATCACTGTTGCCTATGAGACTTACGGGGATTTGAACGAGGACCGATCAAACGCCATCCTCGTGCTTCACGCGCTTTCGGGAGATGCCCACGCAGCCGGCTTGCACAAGGGCCAGAACAAACCCGGCTGGTGGGACGACATGATCGGGCCGGGCAGGGCGTTCGATACGGACAAGTACTTCGTCGTTTGCTCGAACGTGCTTGGCGGATGCAAGGGCACAACGGGTCCGTCCTCGATTAACCCATCGACGGGAAGGCCGTTCGGAACAGACTTCCCGCTTGTGACCATCCCGGATATGGTCAGGTTGCAGGGCCAGCTCCTGGACCACCTGGGAATCGACAGGCTGCTTTCCGTAGCCGGCGGTTCGATGGGTGGACAGCAAGTGCTGGAATGGCTGGTCTCTTACCCTTACCGCGTACAGAGCGCGATCGTCATCGCGACGGCGGCCAGGCACTCTCCTCAACAAATAGCTTTTAACGAGGTGGGCCGACAGGCTATCATGGCCGACCCGGACTGGCAAAACGGGCGCTACTACGGTGGCGAGTCCCCCGCCAAGGGCCTGAGCGTGGCCAGGATGGTCGGCCACATAACGTACATGAGCGACATATCGATGGCGGAGAAGTTCGGCCGGCGGACGGGGGGAAACGGAAAAGCGCATCCATTCAGCAACGGTTTCGAGGTGGAGGACTACCTTCATTACAGGGGCTTGAGTTTCGTTGACAGGTTCGACGCCAATTCGTATCTCTACATCACCAGGGCGATTGACGAGTACGATGCGACCAGGGGCGGAAACCTGGCTGATGCGTTCAAGGGATTAAAGGCCAAGATCCTCGTTTTGTCCTTCAAATCCGATTGGCTTTACCCATCCTACCAATCGCTCGAGATAGTGCGCGCCTGCAAGACGGCCGGCGTCGACGTGACTTATTGCGAGATCAATTCAACATACGGCCATGACGCGTTCCTCCTCGAGGTCGATGAGGAGACCACCCTCGTATCGCATTTCTTGATAAAGGTCTTTGAAGGAGCGCGCTGATATGGGATTTTCTACAGGGGGCGCCGCGTACGAAACAATAATAGACTGGGTGGAACCGGGCTCCTCGGTCCTGGAACTCGGCTGCGGCAGCGGGGGATTGCTGTCGCGCCTCGTAAAGGAAAGGAACGTCAAAGCGCAGGGAATCGAGATAGACGATGCCTCCATATCCCTGTGTGTCCAGAAAGGCCTCAATGTGCTCCACGAGCAGGTTGACACGGCACTGGGCGATTATGCCGATAACTCGTTCGATTTCGCGATATTCGACCGGAGCCTCCAGCGAGTCGTCAGACGGCCGGACATAGTGCTCATGGAGGCACTCAGAATCAGCAGGAATGCGATCGTAGGCTTCTCCAATTTCGCGCACTACCCCGGAAGGTGCCAGGTGTTCTTCAGGGGCCGGACGCCGGTGACGCCGTCTTTGCCCTACCAGTGGCACGATACGCCAAATCTTCATTTCTTGAGCATCGCGGATTTTACCGACTACTGCCACTCAAAAAACATACGAATCGAAAAGGTTGCTTTCTTCGGCGGGACCGGGACAATCAGGTTACTGCCGAATCTTAGGGCCCTTGCGGGATTCTTCCTGATTTCGAAGAGGCTCGAGCCGGATGAGAATTCACAAGGAGGGTCGGATGAATCCGATCGAGACTCTTAAGTTGAAGGCGGACCTGCTCGTCGAGGGCGTTCGAGCGGGCGGTGAAGCTCTTGAGGGCTTGGGGACTATCCACAAGGAGCAGAACCACGGGCTCTTCGGTTGGGATTTCGAGGATCACGTCGGAACGAAACTCCCGGACGACTTCGTTTTGCCGGGTGGAACCATCGTTCAGTTCAGAAAAAACAGTCGTTCGCCTTTCAAGGTCAGAAGATGCACCAACGGGCTGGACCTCTACAGGCTGGAAGAGCGGCTGTGCGAAGTCAACTGGTTGCCTCGCCCCGAGTTCTACGACAAGAAAACCCTGGGAGGCAACCCCATGGTAAGAATCGGGCAAATCGGAGGGGAGGACTGCCTGTTCTTCTGCTACCAGAACCACTGTAGTTATTTCGCGAAAAAGCAGCAGTGTCTATTCTGCAACCTCGCATCAACCTCCGACACCTATGACTCCGTGCTCAGGAAAAAAGAAGTCCGGGAGATAGGGGAAGTCGCAAGCGCCGCGCTCGAGGAAGGCGTCGCAAGGCACGTCCTGCTGACCGGCGGGTGCTTCAATCGCCAGAGAGAAATCGATCTGGTTAGAGATATCATGGCGTCTATTTCCGCACAGACGGGTCTCGAAGGGATACCCGGCACGATACTCCCGTCCCCGGCCGTCGGCCTCGATGACGTGCTCGCGTACAACGAGGCGGGGATTCGAGCAATAGGTTTCAGTATGGAGATCTGGGACGAGGCATTGTACGCGGCCATTTGCCCCGGCAAAGCCGGCGCCGTAAGCCATGACGATTTCCTCCAGGGAATCCGGATGGCCGTCGAGGTCTTCGGGGAGGGGAACGTTTATGGCGTGTTCGTGATGGGCCTGGAACCGAGAAAAACGTTCCTGGAGGGCGTGCGCGAGATCACCTTCCTCGGGGCGAACGTCGTACCGTTCGTGTGGTCTCCCAACCCCGGCTCGTTGCTGGAGGGTCATCGGGCGCCGACCGCGGAGTGGTACGTTGAAACGGTGCTCGAGGCCGCCGAGATCGTATATGCCGCCGACATCCCGCCCGGAACGGAGAATCATTGTTACAGGTGCGATGGCAACTCTTTGTTGCATGATGCCTTGCGCTTGAGGGGCATCGAGTAGACTGCCACCCGTCATTGATTGAGGAAGAAGGGAGGAGTAATGCCTGGAGAACTCTCGAACATCCTCGGAGCGATCGGCAAGACACCGCTCGTCAAGCTCAACAAGCTGGCGGCAACGGTATCGTCGGAGCTCTACGTGAAAATTGAGTACCTTAATCCGGGCGGCAGCGTCAAGGACCGCATTGGCGTCGCCATGATCGAAGCCGCCGAAAGGGAGGGAAGGTTAAATCCGGGCGGCACCATCATCGAGGCAACGGCGGGCAACACCGGGGTCGGCCTGGCGCTCGCGGCCGCCGTCAAGGGTTACCGAGCCATCTTCGTCATGCCCGACAAGATGAGCGAGGACAAGGTGAACCTTCTTAAAGCATACGGGGCGGAAGTGATAATCACGCCCACGGACGTACCGCCGGATTCACCCGAAAGCTACAACGGGGTCGCCGACAGGCTGGCCAAAGAGTTACCCGGAGCTTTCAGGCCGAATCAGTTTGAAAACCCGAACAACCCTCTCGCTCATTACGCTACGACGGGTCCGGAGATCTGGGAAGATTCCGGGGGCATGGTGCAGGTCTTTGTAGCCGGCATGGGCACCGGCGGGACCATCTCGGGGGTTGGGAAATACCTCAAGGAGAAGAATCCCGACATCATCGTGGTCGGCGCCGATCCGGAAGGGTCTATCCTCTCCGGCGACACTCCCCGGCCGTTCAAGGTGGAAGGCATCGGGGAGGATTTCATCCCCAGGACATTTGACAGGCAGGTCGTCGACGACATGGTGCGCGTGAGTGACGAGGAGTCGTTCAACACGGCCCGGCGCCTGGCCCGCGAGGAGGGATTGCTCGTTGGTGGTTCATCCGGGACAGCCGTGGCGGCTGCTTTGAAGTACGCGCAGAGGCTCCCGGCACCGAAGTATGTCGTGGCGCTGCTTCCCGACACCGGCAGGAATTACCTGTCCAAGATGTATCGCGACTCCTGGATGCTGCAACAAGGTTTCTGGGAGGGGGTTCCGGTTCGGGAGGCCAGGCTGAGAGACATATTGTCTCGAAAAAAGAGCAACTCCTCCATAATCTTCGTAGGTCCCACGGAGACCCTTGAAAATGCGATAGAGCTCATGCGCGACAACGATATCTCGCAGATTCCGGTGATCGATGCCGAGACGATCGTGGGGAGCATCAATGAGGCGTCGGTGATGAAAGCACTTCGTGAGGGTGAGGGCGTGGATCTAAGCAGGCAGGAAATCGCCGACGTGATGGGGAAGCCGATGCCCTCCCTGGACGAGGAAATCGACGTGGCGGAAGCGTACAGGTTGTTTCTGTCAGGCGCGCCAGCGGTAGTTGTTACATCTGGAGACGTTCCCGAGGGAATCGTCACCAGATGGGATTTGATCGAGAGTTGGGCGGTGGCACAAGAGGGGTGCAAAAGTGCGGTTTGAGACCAGGGCCATACACGAAGGACAGAAACCGGATCCCGTGACGGGATCGGTTATCACGCCGGTATACCAGACATCCACCTTCGAGCAGGACGCGATAGGGGTCCACAGGGGGTACGAATATTCCAGGACCGGAAATCCCACCCGCGCGGCGCTCGAAGAGGCGGTTGCCTCGCTCGAGGGTGGTGAATACGGCCTGGCTTTCGCGTCCGGCCAGGCCGCCACGACCGCGGTTCTAAGCCTTCTCAAGACGGGAGACCACGTTGTCGCGGGCGATGATCTCTACGGCGGCACGTGGAGACTCTTCGAGAGGGTGTTCAAGAAATGGGGGTTGGAGACATCGTACGCGGATGTCGATGACGCAAACGCGTTCGAGAAAGCCATCCGCCCCAACACGAAGCTCATCTGGGTGGAATCCCCGACCAATCCGTTGTTGAAGATCGTGGACATCGAGAACCTGTCAACCGTCGCCTCGAAAAACCAGCTATTGTTGGTGGTCGACAATACGTTCGCGAGCCCCTATTTTCAACGGCCCCTCGAACTCGGAGCGGATATCGTGGTGCACAGTACGACGAAATACCTTGGGGGCCACAGCGACATCATCGGGGGGGCCCTCGTGACGTCGCGCAAGAGGGTACACGAAGTCCTGAAATATTACCAAAACGCAGCCGGATCTGTCCCCGGCCCTTGGGACAGCTGGCTCGTCCTGAGGGGCGTCAAGACGCTGGCGATCAGGATGAGAGAACACGAGAAGAACGCGACGTTCCTGGCCGAGTTTCTCGAAGTGCACCCGAAGGTATCCAAGGTTTACTACCCCGGTCTCCCGAGCAGCGAGTACCACCTCCTGGCCAGGAAACAAATGAGCGGCTTCTCGGGAATGATAAGCATTGAACTGGCCGGCGGGTTACCGGGTGTCGAGAGATTCGTTTCGAGGCTGGAGGTGTTCACGCTTGCGGAGAGTCTGGGAGGGGTGGAATCACTGGTCTGCCATCCAGCAAGGATGACGCACAGCTCGATTGGGGAAAGAGAGAGGCGCAGAAGAGGAATTAGCGACAACCTCGTCCGCCTATCCGTTGGAATCGAGAACAAAGAGGACCTGCGCGAGGACCTGGAAAGGGCTCTCGGGGAGGTTTAGAATGCGCAGGACTTCCATGATATCAACGGATTCCTCTGCGGGTTTCCCGTATGTCTCGTCAATTATCCCCAACGAAGATGGCGGGGTGAGGTCGAGGATGAGGGTGAGCGGACAAGGTCATTGACATCTAACAGTGGGGATGCTACGATACATAATACCTATACCTATGGTCGTGGTAATGACCGCAGAAGGAGGTCGCCGAGGTGAACATCCAAAAAGAGAAAACGCTCATCAATTTCAAGAAAGCCCAGAGCCTGCTCTCTACCATAATCGAGATGGTTGAGAAGGACCAGTACTGCATAGACATCATGCAGCAGAACCTGGCCGCTATCGGCCTGTTGAAGTCCGCCAACCGGATGCTGATGGAGGGGCACCTGAACGACTGTTTCAAGAAGGCTTTGTCCAGCGGCAGCGAGAAACGGAAGAAGGAAATGATCCAGGAGATACTAAGGGTAAGCAGGCTGTCCGACAAGTAAGGAAACCCATGGCACGAACCAAGGGCATCAGGAGAAAGTACGTCGTCATCGCTTTGGTAAACGGGAAGATAACCATCAGCCAATCGGAACTTGAAGCAGTGATCGAATTATTCTGATCAAAGGGAGGGCTCGACGTGGGGAAAAAGCCCGGCACGAAGGAATGCGAGTATTTCATCAAGGGGATGCACTGCGCTTCCTGCGAGATCATTATCGAGAAGAAATTGATAGAACTCGAGAACGTGCACTCTGTCGAGGCTTCAACCCCCAAGGCCGGTGTCCTGGTCGAACACGAGGGGCAGGCGCCGTCGGTCGGGCAACTGAACAGGCTCTTTGAGGAGGAGGGTTACTCCTTCTCCCTCAGCCCGACGAAATCGGGGCCGGTCACTGCCGGTAGGGCAAGTTACGCGAAGATCGCGCTCGCTGTTCTTCTTGCGATCGGCCTCTTCATATTGTTGGAAAAAGCAGGCCTCTCGCGGCTGGTAACGGTGAATTCGAAATCGTCGCTGCCCGTGTTTTTCTTACTCGGGATTGCGGCTGGCTTCTCGAGTTGCGCCGCCCTGGTCGGTGGAATAATCCTGTCGATGTCCAAGCAATGGTCGGAACTGCACTCCTCGGAAGATGCCCTGAAGAAGAAGCTTGAACCGCACTTGCTGTTCAACAGCGGGCGGCTGGTTTCCTACGCGGCCCTTGGCGCAGTCCTGGCCCTCGCCGGCGGCACATTCAAGATTTCGCCTACATTTTCTGCCGGCATGGTGATCGTGATTTCCATGGTCATGGTCGTGCTCGGCCTTCAGATGCTCGGAGTCAGGTTCCTCCAGCGGTTCCAGTTCTCGATGCCGAGGGCAGTTACGAGGTACGTGGCCGATGAGACCCACTTCAAGGGCCGCTACATGCCCTTCATGATGGGTGCCATGACCTTCTTCCTTCCCTGCGGGTTCACCATCACCGCCCAGGGCTTCGCCTTGCTCTCGGGCAGGCCGCTCCAGGGGAGCATGATAATGCTCGCATTTGCGCTCGGGACCCTGCCCATGCTGCTATTGATAGGGTTTACGAGCGTCAAGTTCCTGGAGAGGCCCCGCCTCGTGACCACTTTCTTGAAGGTCGCGGGCATCGTCGTCTTGTTCTTCGCCGTCTACAACGTCAACAACCAACTCGTAGTCCTGAACCTGCCCAGCCTCACCGACCTCATCAGGCCGACGGGGGCGTCCGGCGACGCCGCGAACGCCCAGATGCCACCGATAGTCGATGGGAAACAGGTTGTGGGGATGGAGGCGTCCGCCTCCGAATATAAGCCGAACTACCTGCGGGCTTGGGTTGGGATCCCCGTAAGATGGGAAATCAATGATACGGGTACGAGTGGCTGCACGAACGCGATTATCTCTAAGGATCTTTTCGAAGGGCAAATCTCTTTGACTCCCGGAAAGACCAGCGTGAAGGAATTCACCCCGAAGAAGCCCGGCAGGTTCAAGTTCAGTTGCTGGATGGGAATGGTCGGTGGCACCTTCGAGTTCCTGGATGAAAAAGACGTCCCCGGCAAAGCGAGCGAGAGCCTCGATTCAGCGGAGGACACCACCCCCGCCCAGACGCCGCAAGAAGATCGCCAAGAGACTCGAGGCCAACCCGATTCAGCGGGGGACACCACCCCCGCGCCCGCGCCAGATATTTCCAACGAGACCGAAACCGGCCTGCCGCCGATCGTGGACGGCAAGCAGATACTCGAGATGAATGCATCCCGGTCCGGCTACAGCCCAAACCAACTCAAAGTGAGGATGGGAGTACCCGTCAAGTGGGAAATCAAGGATACGGGTACGAGTGGCTGCACGAACGCGATTATCTCTAAGGATCTTTTCGAAGGGCAAATCTCTTTGACTCCCGGCAAGACCAGCGTGAAGGAATTCACCCCGTGGAAGGTGGGCAGGTTCCGTTTCAGTTGCTGGATGGGAATGGTCGAGGGAGTAATCGACGTCGTTGACGAAAAAGACCCCAACAGGTCCAAGTTCGACTACGACGAAACAACGTCCCCCGACCCGGGTGGATGTCCATGCTGTGGTTAGCGGGGATCGCGATTCCCGGAAGGGAGTGGACAACGTGACAGAAAAAGCTGTCTTCAAGATATCCGGCATGCACTGCACGAGCTGTGCAAGCCTAATCGAGCATACCTTGAAAAGGGGAAAAGGGGTGGAGACAATCCGCGTCGATTACTCTACGGAGGAAGCGTCCCTGGAGTTCGATCCCGTATTGTTGACAACACAGTCTCTCAGAGAAGCGATCGCGGAGCTCGGTTACGAGGTCGTCAGTGAACGTTGATTTCAGCACCATTGGAATAGAACTCTCATCGCCGCCGGGGTCTCTCGACTAGCGGGGCAGCCTGAAGGCTAAAAGCCTACTATGTACTTGACTTTTATTAGGAAGTACCTATACCATAGGTATAGGTAACAATGAGGCAAGGGAGGCCATCATGAGAGAGGAATTGAAGCTCAGGATAGAAGGCATGCACTGCACCTCCTGCGCGCGGCTCATCGAGGGGGTCCTTCTCGATATCCCCGGGGTCAGCAGTGCGGAAGTCGATTATGACAGCGGAACGGGCAAGGTGACGGCAGACCCGGATCTGGTCTCGAGGGAACAGCTACTGGAACGCCTTGCCCGGGAGGGCTATGAGACCCGGATTATCGGTGAAGAGGTTCAAGTAGAAAGCACTCCCATGGCCGTCCAAATAGAGACGGGGCCCTCCGGAAGCCCGCTGGAGATAAAGATCAATTCCAAAGTCGATTTCGAGGGTACCGTTGTCGAAGACGACTCGGGCAAACCAGCTTTCAAGGGCAAGATCAAGGAAGAAAAGACCGCCGAGATCAGTGTCCCCGAGAAAGACGAAAATGCGCGGGGGTTTATCGACCACGTAATCAAGTCCGTCACCGCATGGAATCTTCTCGGCGGTGTTGCCCGGGACAGGGTTCACCTCGAAGTCGGCAGGGATGATCAATCGCTCGAGGGCCAAACCGAGGAGCAACCCGGGCCAAGGGCGGAAGCCAGGGTCGGGTTGTCGTTGTCCGGGATGCATTGCGCGTCCTGCGCGGCCATAATCGAACGTTCGCTTGAGAAACTCGCGGGCGTGAAGCAGGCGGGCGTCAATTTCGCCTCTGAAAAGGCATACGTCACATTTGACGAGCGAGAGGTAGGGCTGGACGGATTGATCGAGGCCGTCAAGAAAGCGGGCTACAAGGCGGAGGTCGTCGACGACAGGGACAGCGACTACGAGAGCAGGAAGCGGGAGAGCGAGATCAGGGGGTACTGGAACAGGTTCCTGTTCAGCTTGATCCTGAGCATCCCCATGCTCTATTTCATGCTCCTGGACTTCTTCAAGTGGCTTCCGGGGGCCGGGTCCCTGCCCCCATATTTCGGGATCATATCCCTGATCCTTGCCACTCCCGTGCAGTTCATCGCGGGCGCGGGCTTCTACAAAGGCGCGTGGTCGAGCCTTCGGATGAAAACCTTCAATATGGACAGCTTGATCGCCATCGGGACCTCGACCGCTTATTTCTACAGCCTCATAGGCTACATATCGTTCGCTGTTTCAAACAGGTCCCTCATCGGCTTGGCGGGGCAAAAGATCCCAAACATGTATTTCGAGACCGCCGCCCTCCTTATTACCTTCGTCCTCCTTGGCAAGTGGCTCGAGGCCCGCGCAAAAGGCAAGACCTCGGAGGCAATCAAGAAACTGATGGGCCTACAGGCGAAGACGGCCAGGGTAATAAGGAACGGAGTAACCGAGGATATCCCTATCGACGAAGTTGTCCACGGAGACATAATACTGGTCCGTCCGGGGGAGAAGATACCGGTCGACGGCATTGTCATGAAGGGTTCGTCCGCGGTAGATGAATCAATGGTGAGCGGAGAGAGCCTGCCGGTCGAGAAGAACGTGGGTGACGAAGTCATAGGCGTCACCATTAACAAGACCGGGAGCTTCGAGTTCGAGGCAACCAGGGTCGGGTCCGAGACGATGCTGGCACAAATCATCCGCCTGATAGAGGAAGCCCAGGGCTCCAAAGCGCCTATACAGGGGTTCGCGGACCGGATTTCCGCCCGGTTCGTGCCGGCGGTCATCGGCATCGCTTCTCTGACATTCGCGATCTGGTTTCTCTTCCTGAACGCGTCGCTGACTTTCTCTCTCATGGCTTTCACCAGCGTCATTGTCATTGCGTGCCCCTGCGCGCTCGGCCTGGCAACGCCTACCGCCATAATGGTGGGCACCGGCAAAGGAGCCGAATACGGAATCTTGATCAAGGGGGGCGAGCCCCTCGAGTCAGCCGAGAAGATAACGACCATGGTCTTCGACAAGACGGGTACCCTGACCAACGGCGAACCGGAAGTCACGGATGTTCTGGGCTTCAATGGTTTTGACGAGGATGACGTTCTACAGATATCCGCGTCCCTCGAGAAGTCGTCGGAGCACCCGCTCGCCGAGGCCGTCTACAACCATGCGAACGACGAATCAATCGGGCTCGACGAGGTCACAGGTTTCAGTGCGATTCCCGGTCATGGAGTCCAGGGCGAGGTCCGGGGACGTCGGTATTACTTCGGCAACAGGAAACTGCTTACCAATGTCGTCGGTCTTGAGCTGGACGGCATCAACCGGAAGGTCTCGAGACTCGAGGAACAGGGGAAGACCGTCATGATCCTTTCCTCGGATGAGAAAGTTCTGGGTGCCGTGGCCGTTGCGGATACTGCAAAAGAGACGTCCCGCGAAGCAGTGTCGCGGTTACGCGATACGGGACTTGATATCTACATGATTACCGGCGACAACCGGAGGACCGCTAACGCCATTGCCAAGGAACTCGGGATTACCAATGTCCTGGCCGAGGTGCTACCGGAAGACAAGGCCAGCGAGGTCAAGAAACTCCAGGAAAGCGGCAAGAAGGTCGCCATGGTTGGCGACGGTATTAATGACGCGCCCGCGCTGGCACAGGCCGACCTCGGTATCGCCATGGGTTCGGGTACGGATGTGGCCATGGAAACAGGTGGCATCGTGATGATCAAGAACGACCTCAGGGACGTGGTGACGGCAAAGGAGCTCTCGAAGGATACCTTCGGTAAGGTCCGGCAGAACATGTTCTTCGCCCTGTTCTACAACGTGATGGGGATACCCATCGCCGCGAGGGTCTTCGCGGGACTCGGGGTGGTGTTGCGGCCTGAGCTGGCCGGGATCGCGATGGTATTGAGCTCAGTCTCGGTCGTGTCGAACTCGCTCCTCCTTCGCAGGTTCAAGCCGGGCAGGAAGAACTACATCTCGAAGATCGCGCCGGTTGTAATGGTGATAGTCTTCACCCTCCTGTTTGTCTGGTTTGCCCGGATAAGTTCAGGCATGACTGAAGAGGCCGGAATGGGCAAGGTCGCGTCCGCCCAAACCGTAAAGGCGGTGGGCGGCTATTTGGCAAGCGGCGAGACAAAGGTAAATTTCGTGGACGGAAACCCCAAGCTTTTTCTCGGGGTGGACAAGGTAGACGGCAAAATCCTCAAGTCGAAAGAGGGCGCCGCCGCGCTCGCGGACAACGAGATGGTGCTGGGAGCCGAGGAAGCCGAGATGATGAAGAAAGAAGGACTCTTCGGCAAGCCCGGGGATGAAATAAAGGACTTCTTCGGATTGCCGTCGATGAAGGTCGCGGGCGTCCTGAAGCCCACGGGCACGGATATCGACATCTACCACATCGTGAATCGGCGGACATTCGACCGGTTGAACACCTTTGCAAGTGTCAAGGTCGTTCTTGCGGATGGAGTTCCCAAGTTCTTCTACGAGATCGACGGGACCAACATCCCGGACAAGCTCAAAGACAAGTTCGAAGCCGGTGATTTCGGTGCAGTAAGAATCGCCGGGAAAAGGTACGAAACGATATACATCGGAGCCGACGAGGCCGAGATGATGCGTGAGGAGAAGAAGTTCAGCAAGGAGGGCGACCTGATAAACGGCTTCCTCGGGAACGATGTTATCGTGTCGGGGGTTCTAGGGGCAACGAACTCTTTCCTGGACAAGTTCCATTACGCAGGCCGGGAATTGAAGCTCGAGACAAACTAGAAACCGGTGTAGCCCCCGGCGAAGTACCGGGTCATCGAGGGGCCGTTGATCCCCGCGGTCGCGTGTCCTCCGTCGCGGCTGCAGTCGCCGTCGCTGTGGACGAAGTACATGGCGCGCTCGGCTACGACATTCAATCCTGATCGGCTAGGATCATATTCATTGAACCGGTTCTGTATCCTTCGAGGTCCAGGGTGACGTACAGGAAGCCCAGTTCCTTCATCTTGCCCACGACCTTCTCGCGAACCGCCTTGTCAGCAAGTTTCGATATGCAGTCGGCGGTGATTTCGATCCGCGCCGTACTGTCTTTCGTAAAGCGGACCCTGACTTCGCGAAAACCCAGTTCTCCCAGGAACTGCTCGCCCTGCTCAATAGCGGCGAGTTTCCGGGGAGTGATTTCTTCCGAGTAGGGCACTCGCGAGGCCAGGCACGGGCCGGCGGGGATATCCCAGGTATCAAGGCCGAGCTCTTTTGAAAATGCCCTTATTTCATCCTTTGTGAATCCGACCTCGAGCAACGGGCTCCGCACACCAAATTCTGCCGCCGCCCTCATTCCCGGACGGTAATCACTCGTGTCATCCAGTTGGGTACCGTCGATTACCGCCGCAACCCCCCTTTTCTTGGCAAGTCGGTCGAGCCTGCCGTAGAGCTCCCGCTTGCAAAGGTAGCAGCGCTCCGGAGGGTTGGACGTAAACCGGGCGTCCTCAAGCTCGTTGGAGTCCAGGACTACATGTTCAACGCAAAGCCGCTGAGCCAGAGTGGCGGCTCTTTCGACAACCGATCGAGGGTACAGCGGCGAACGGGCGGTTGCCGCGATAATCCTGTCACCGAGAGCTTCCCTGCCGACCGCGAGCACAAGGGTGCTGTCTACACCCCCGGAGAAAGCGAGGACCGCGCTCCCCGTATCCGCCAGGTTGCGCTTTAGTGCGAGGTGCTTCGCCTTGAGATTCGCCTCCATTGCCGTACTCCCGGGAAAAAGGTTCTCCCGCCTTTGATCGAGCTCATCCATTGATAGTCTATCTTGACACGAGCGGGGGCCAGCCTGTATGATAATTATTAGATAACCTACCATAATAGTAGACAATATAATGATACTTGAGTCTCAGGGTTTTTTCAAGGCGGCGCACGGCCGCCGGGAGACGACCCGGATTGATGACCATGAGGAACGCAGGCCAAAAGACGGAAACACAAGCAGCACCACCCAACGTTCCTGGTCAAGATTGCGTGGACGGGTGTTGCCCATGCATCATGTGTTGTGCCCCACTTCTGTGACGGTTGGGCATTGAAGCTCCAACTGACTCAAAGCCCGGCCTGCTAGTGTTCGTGCGGCGATAAGTTCCACCGAGGAGGACAAAATGAGCAGATTGTATGAGGATATAACGCGGACGATCGGTAACACGCCGCTGGTGCGTCTCCGACGGGTTACCGGCGGAGCGGAAGCCGAGATCTACGCGAAACTCGAATCCTTCAACCCACTGGCGAGCGTTAAAGACCGAATCGGCGTCAGCATGATTGATGATGCCGAAAAAAGTGGCCTCATTACACCCGAGACGACGATTATCGAGCCCACCAGTGGCAATACGGGGATTTCGTTGGCTTTTGTTTGCGCGGCCCGCGGCTACAAATTGATCTTGACCATGCCGGATACGATGAGCGTTGAGCGCAGGAAACTCATGACTATTTTCGGCGCGAAGCTGGTGTTGACCCCCGGCGCCAAGGGCATGCCGGGGGCCGTGGCGGAAGCTGAGGACCTGGCGAAGAAGATGCCGAATAGTTTCATCCCGCAACAGTTCAAGAACCCCGCCAACCCGAGGATTCACCGGGAGACGACCGCTTGTGAGATCTGGGAAGACACGGACGGTAAAGTCGACATCCTCGTGAGCGGCGTGGGAACAGGGGGAACCCTGACCGGTGTGGCGGAGGTCATAAAGGAAAAGAAGCCGGATTTCAAGGTGATTGCCGTAGAACCGGAGAAGTCCCCGGTCCTTTCGGGAGGAAAGCCCGGCCCTCACAAGATACAGGGCATCGGCGCCGGGTTCGTACCGGACGTTCTGAACACCGAACTGATCGACGAGATAATCAAAGTGGAGGACGAGGCAGCGGGGGAGATGACCAGGGCGCTGGCCAAATGCGAGGGCATCCTCGCGGGTATATCCTCCGGCGCGGCGGCATGGGCAGCAATCCAGGTGGCGAAAAGACGTGAGAACGAGAGGAAGTTGATCGTGGTCGTGCTCCCGGACACGGGCGAAAGGTACCTCTCCACCTGGCTCTTCGACGCGCCGACCGACTCGCCCGACTACGTCTCACTGTAGACGCCTGACGACAAGAGAGGAAATCTGCATGAGCAAAGAAAAAGTGTTCGCACCGGTATCCGAGAAGGACGTATCGAGAGCGATCGTCTCCGAGTTTGCCGCCACATTTGAGGAGTACGTGGAGAGCGATGTCGTCGTCGTCGGCGCCGGCCCCAGCGGGCTTACGGCGGCGCGGATGCTTGCCGGCGAAGGGAAGAAGGTTGTTCTGGTCGAGCGCAACAACTACCTCGGCGGAGGCTTTTGGATCGGCGGTTATTTGATGAACAAGGTCACCGTCAGGGCACCGGCCCAAGAGGAGTTGGCGGCGCTCGGTGTACCTTTCAAGGAGTACTCCAAGGGGCTCTACGTCGCCGATGGCCCCCATGCTTGCTCCAAGTTGATCGGGGCGGCATGCGACGCGGGCGCGAAGGTGTTGAACATGACCATGTTCGACGACCTGGTGATAAGGGAAGATAACCGCGTACGCGGGGTCGTCATCAACTGGACTCCGATACAGGCTTTGCCGAGGGAGATAACCTGTGTCGACCCGATTGCGCTCGAATCGAAGGTGGTGGTAGACGCCACCGGCCACGACGCGATGGTGTTATCAAAACTCGCCGAGAGAGGAGTCGTCAAGCTGCCAGGGCATAACGCAATGTGGGTCGAGCAGTCCGAGGACCTGATCCTCGAGCATACTTGCGAGATAACACCGGGCCTGGTCGTAACGGGAATGGCGGTCAGCACGGCATTCGGGCTGCCCCGCATGGGACCTACGTTCGGCGCGATGCTTCTCTCGGGCAAGAAAGCCGCACGGATCGTCCTCGAATGCCTTTGAGGGGAGAGAGGGAAAATCGCGGGCTTGCGACCTTCCGGAGTGCACATATTTGACAGCTCCGGGTCCAGCGCGATCGATGTTGACGTGCTCGGGCGTTACTGCAACGAACTCCTGGGGGGCGTTAACGTCGAGTGCCATGGCGATCTCTTGACGGAATGCCTGAGCGGTTTCGATAGAGTCAAGAAGGAGCGTCTGAAGGATGCATACGCGGTAAGGCTCGCGGAAGCGCGGATTGCCAACATCAAATCCGTTGACAAGCCCGACCGCCCCGCAAAAGCGCTCGTTGATTACGAGCGCCGAATGCTCGACCGAAACCCACCGCGGCCTATCGGTATCCTGTACGACGGTTACCAGCTTTGCCTTGCATGTGCCGAACCCCTCGAGGCCCTGGGAACATGGCATGAGGATTGCATCATAGTGATCACGAGCCAGCTCTTCGGCAGTTGCGACGACGTCGGCTCCCGATATCACGCGAGAGTCAGTATCTATGGTAATCCATGTCTTCTCTCAACAACGGGGCTTGTCGAGGCACCAGCCAGACCGAGACGCTATTACCTGGAGAAGCGGATGGGCATCGATCCAGCCACACTCGAGAAGCAATTTGCCGGGAGATTCCTCGACTACGAAGATTCTCGCACCACGGACGTGCTCAAGGGCTACATCGCTCAGGCGATCTTCTATTACATGACCGGGGAGCCTTTCTGTGGCGACCCGGATTGCAGACTGTATAACGCACACTGGCAGGAAGAACTCTTGAGGGCGCAATTGGGCGGCGACAGGGAGTTCTGCGATTACCACCAGCAATTGCTTCAGGCCGTAAAAGGAGCAGGAAATGGCTGAGGATATCTATCTTGACCACGCCGCCACCACGCCGTTAAGGCGCGAGGTGCAAGAAACCCTTGACGAGATTCTCTCAACCACTTTCGGCAACGCATCCAGCATTCACTCGTTCGGTCAGGATGCTAAAAGGCTTTTGGAGGAGTCAAGAGAAGTGATCGCTTCATGCATCGGCGCAAACCCGGACGAGATCATATTCACAAGCGGAGGGACGGAAAGCGACAACCTGGCAATAAGGGGAACAGCTCTGGCGCAAAAGGACAAGGGAAACCACATCATCACCACGACCGTAGAGCACCACGCTGTCCTCAACTGTTGTAAGGCACTGGAAAGTGAAGGCTTCGAGGTAACTTACGTCCCGGTTAATAACGAATGCCTGGTTGACCCGACGCGGATAGCCGGCGCCATTCGCCCGGAGACCATTCTAGTAACAACGATGTTCGCGAATAACGAGACCGGGGCCATTCAGCCGGTAGCGGAAATCGGCGAACTTGCGGGGAAAGAAGGCGTGGTCTTCCACACCGACGCCGTACAGGCCGCTGGGAAGTTGCCTGTTAACGTGGAGGACCTTCAGGTCGACTTGCTGTCGCTATCCGGACACAAGATATACGGGCCGAAGGGCGTCGGCGCACTCTACGTCAGGAGAGGAACACCGCTCCACCCCCTCTTCTGCGGCGGCCATCACGAAGGGGCCGTGCGGCCAGGGACGGAGAACGTCCCGGGTATAGCCGCCTTCGCGAAGGCTATGGAGATTGTTATCGAGGAACTCCCCGAGTCTGGAACGCGCCTTAGATTGCTCAAAGAAAAGCTTGCATCGGGCTTGATTGAGATTATATCAGGCGTTCGACGAAACGGCAGCAAGGACACGGATAAATCGCTTCCCAACATCTTGAACATGAGCATCGAAGGCGTGGACGGCGAGTCACTTCTGCTGAATCTAGACCTCATGGGCATCGCTGTCTCCACGGGATCGGCCTGCACGTCAGGGGCTACGGACCCATCACATGTGCTTCTCGCGATGGCCCTGCCACCGCAGCTCGCGCAGTCCAGCCTGCGGTTCTCTTTCGGGCGCGACAACACCGAGGCGCATGTGGAGAGGCTCCTCGAGTTGCTTCCCGATATCGTCGCGAGGCTTCGGCGGGTGTCCGCCGTGAGATTGAAAGATCGACCCGGTTCAGTACAAACCTAGCGATACCGCGTTGACGATAATGGAGGGATTCGATGAATGAGAATTCGGGTGGGAAGAGCGCCATTGTGAATAGATGGATTGCGGTAGCCAGAAGGGATATCCAGGCTGTCAAGGACCGCGACCCCGCAGCCAGGGGAGCAATTGAGATCGTACTTTCATACCCAGGCTTGCACGCGATCTGGATGCACCGCCTGGCCCACCACCTCGAAGTGAATAGGTTACCTTTGCTGCCTCGACTGATATCGATGTTCGCCCGCGCAGTGACAGGCGTCGAGATTCACCAGGGCGCGAAAATCGGTCACGGTCTCTTCATCGATCACGGTATGGGAGTCGTAATCGGCGAGACTGCGGAAATCGGCGAGAACGTGACGATGTACCAGGGGGTGACACTAGGCGGAACCGGCAAGGAGAAGGGTAAGCGGCACCCAACTATAGGAGACAACGTCGTGATAGCCGCCGGGGCTAGCGTCCTCGGGCCAATAACCGTCGGAAAGAACTCGAAGGTCGGGGCCGGGGCTGTAGTGTTGAAGGACGTTCCACTCAATTGCACGGTAGTCGGTGTCCCTGGCAGGATCACGGTTTGCTCGGGCGAGCGGACCTCGCAGATGAACCTACACCACGAGAAGCTCCCCGACCCGATTCTTGACATGTTCGAGAAGGTCGACCAGAGACTCACGAAGCTGGAGCACCCGGACGGTAACAGCGCGAAGAAGGAAGCATGCGCGAGAGAAGCGAAGGTCGAAACTTAAACAACATGGTCGCGGTCGCTATGTCAGGAGGGGTCGACTCCTCGGTTAGCGCAGCGCTCCTGCATAATCAGGGCTACAGGGTCGTGGGAATCGGTCTCCAACTGGTTGACGAGACCGAAGCGAACGGCTCTGCGAGGAACTGTTGCGGGATAGGGGAAATGGAGGACGCGCGCAGGGTCGCGGAGAAGCTCGGCATCCCGTTCTACGTGTTGAACTTCAAGGATGTCTTCCGTAAGCACGTAATCGATTACTTCACGGCCTCTTACCTGAAAGGTGAGACCCCGAACCCGTGCGTCCCGTGTAACGGGGTGGTGAAGTTCGACACGCTCCTCAAGGCGGCGATGGGGTTCGGCGCCGGCTTGCTTGCCACGGGCCATTACGCCGGGGTCGAATTCGATGTAGTGAACAACAGGTACGTCTTGAAAAAGGGCGCGGACGGCTCCAAGGACCAATCGTATTTCCTCTACTCGCTTTCGCAGGAACAACTCGCCCGAGCCATCTTCCCGATGAGTGACATCCAGAAGGTCGAGACACGCGCGATTGCACGGGGCCTCAGGCTCAAGGTACACGACAAACCGGAAAGCCAGGATATCTGCTTCGTAGGGACGGAAGGCTACGCATCGTATATCTCCCGGCATGCCGGCGTACTATTTGAACCGGGTCCTATCCTGGATGATGCAGGTGTCGTTCTCGGAACACATCAAGGATTGTATCGTTATACGATTGGACAGAGGCGCGGGCTCAATCTTTCCTCCCCGAAGCCGGTGTACGTCATCGATATCGACCCTGTCCATAATTCCGTTACTGTGGCGCCCGGTGACCGCACTCGCAGGCAGCAACGCGTTCTGCTAGGCAGGATGAACTATGTTTCCATCAGCAAGCCTCGCGAACCGCTGGAAGTGGAAGCTGTGACGAGGTATAGGAAACCTCATGTTCCAGCGACACTGGCGCCTGTTGACGAGGATTCCTCGTTCGCTCTGTTCCACTATCCGCAGGAGCCGACTGCCCCGGGGCAGTCTGTGGTGTTGTACCATGGTGATACGGTCCTGTGCGGTGGCATCGTGAGGAGAAACAACATTGCATGAACCAGGAAAAACGCTAGAGACCAGCCGCTATTCAAGGCAGGAGCTCTTCGAGCCGATCGGCAGTGAAGGCCAAGCAATGCTCGGGAAGGCTCGCGTCCTCATCGTGGGGTGTGGAGCCCTCGGGACGGTCGTGGCTGACAGGCTCGCGAGGGCCGGGGTCGGTCACCTGAGAATAGTCGACAGGGACTTCGTTGAGCTTGACAACCTGCAGAGACAGGCGTTGTTCAACGAAGAACATGCAATAATGAGGTTCCCCAAAGCGGTTGCTGCCGAGGAGGTGTTGAAGTCGGTCAACTCCGATATCGTGATCGAGAGCGTGGTTAGGGACGTGACTCCGGCAAACATGGAAGAACTGTTGCTCGGATGCGACCTCGCGATGGACGCAACGGACAACCTCGAGACACGCTTTCTTTTAAACGACGCCTGTGTCAAGACCGGTACTCCGTGGGTTCACGGCGCGGCCGTTGGCTCCTGCGGCCAGGAGATGCCCATCATCCCGGGAGAGACCGCCTGCTTCCGCTGTTTCTTGGTGGTCCCGCCGGGTGAGCCCCTTCAGGGCTGCGACGTTCTTGGCGTGTTGAACACGGTGACCGGGATAATCGCGGACATCCAGAGCACACACGCTATAAGACTCCTGACTGGAAATCACATAGCTGACGCCAAGATGACTTTCGTGGACATATGGGAGAACGAATTCCAGCAGTTCGCGGTTGCCCGCGTACCCGGTTGCCCATGCTGCGCTCAAGGGGACTACTCGTTCCTGAACCGAAAGAGCACTTCGTGGACGAGCTCCCTCTGCGGGCGGAACGCCGTACAGATTACGCCGGCTGCCTCGGCCGAGATCGACCTGGAAAGCCTTGCAAGGGACCTTTCGAAAGTGGGACGGGTGATGGACAACGGGTACCTCCTCGTCTTCGGCATTGACGGCTATGAGATGACTGTATTCCCGACGGGGAGAGCGATTATTAAAGGTACCACCGACCAGCAGATCGCGAGGTCGTTGTACTCCCGCTATGTCGGTCTATGAGTAATCAGCGCCGCTTTCCAGGGAGGACAAGATGAAGATATCAACCAGGGCACGGTACGGGATGCGGGCCATGCTGGACCTCGCCGTCAATGGCAGCGAAGCAGGGCTGGTGCTCCTGAAGGACATCGCCCGGCGGCAGGAGATCTCTAAGAGGTACCTCGAGCACATGATGAAGCTCTTGAAGAACAGGAACCTCGTCGAGGCAGAGCGTGGAGCGAGTGGCGGCTACCGCTTGGCCCGCCCGGCCCCTGAGATACGCCTTGACGAGATCTTTGAGGCGCTCGAGGGTAGTCTCGCGCCCATCGAGTGCTTGAGGGAACCCTCTGTTTGTGACCGTGTCGAGGACTGCATCACCAGAGAGCTCTGGGGCGAGATGACATTGGCAATGCGAGACGTTCTGGAGAAGAAGACGCTCGAGGATCTGCAGAATCGCTGGGAGGAGATACAGGGGATCGGCCGGCATGGCGATTGACACGTGGAGAGGCTGCGGCAAGTGTCGCCTCTCTGAGCCAAGTATCGTAAAACTTCGTTAAAATAGTTGCATTATATCTCATAAAGTGCGTGGGGCTTTGCCCAGAGCGAAAGGAATCCGCCATTGGAGTCTGAGATCTGGCAAAGAAAACTGGTTACGCTTCCCGTTGTACGCATCGAATCAGGTTCGGGCCAGTGCCTGGACGATCTCGTAGCGGCAGAGACACCGCTTACCGTGGTGCTCAACGGAACGGAGGTGGCAACCATACTCTCCAGCCCTGGAGAACCCGAAGAGCTGGCGCTCGGATTCCTGCTTTCCGAAGGCATCATAGCCCCGGAGTCGGAATCGTACTCCCTGAAGTTCAATCCAAGAAGCGGTTCTCTGAGGGTCAGCGTTCCCGAGAAATACGTGCTGTTCGAAGGCGACCACGGCGCGCGGCTGGTCGGCTCGGGGTGCTCAAATGCAGTTCCTTACTATCGCGGAACCGACGCAACGGGTATCCATCCCGTGGATTCACGGCTCGAGATCTATTCACATCACCTCACCAGGCTCATGAAGGAGTTTCAGAAAAGTGGCCTGGCGTTTCTTGAAAGCGGTGGTACTCACTCCTGCGCGTTGTGTAATCAGGAAAGCATTCTACTGATCGTGGAGGACATAGGAAGACACAACGCGCTTGACCGGATCGCCGGGAGATGCTTCATGAGGGCAATTCCAACGGCAGACAAGATTGTTCTCACAACGGGCAGGATTTCATCGGAAATAGTCTTCAAGGTCGCGCGGTTGCATGCACCGGTCATCGTCTCACGCTCTGCACCCACTTCGCTTGCGGTTGACGCAGCAGGCAAGCTCGGGATAACGGTTGTCGGATTCGCGCGCGGAAAGAGGATGAACGTCTACACGCATGCGCAGAGAGTCGTGCAACTGACAGAAAGCCGGGCGGATATGCTCGGTCCAGGCTGTCAGGTCGGAGGTATTTGACAGATGCCGGGCAGTGAGGAATCAGACACGGACATCATTCTTGAGAGAAGCCTGGTCGACGACGAGACTCTTGTCGGGTTGATCATCGAAGAGAAGAGAAGAAAAAACGCCGTGATACTCGTGCACAACTACCAGCGACCGGAGATCCAGGACATCGGCGATTTCATCGGCGATTCACTTGGCCTCGCGCTCAAGGCTTCGGAGACGGACTCCGACGTGATTGTCTTCTGCGGAGTTCATTTCATGGCTGAGACCGCCGCCATAGTGAACCCTGATAGGATCGTGCTACTTCCTGAGATCCGCGCAGGTTGCCCGATGGCTGACATGGCGCCCCTGGACGCAGTCAGGAAGGCGAAGAGACTTCATCCCAACGCAAAGGTCATTTCTTACGTGAACACGACCGCTGCAGTGAAAGCCGAAAGCGACTACTGCTGCACCTCCTCGAACGCGGTGCGCGTGACGCAGGAGGTCGATGCGGACGAGATTCTCTTCCTTCCGGACCAGAACCTGGCCGGATACGTTGCCAAACAGGTGACAGACAAGAGAATAATCCCGTGGGAAGGATACTGCCACGTGCACCAGGGTATAACCGCGGAGCATGTACTGGAAGCGCTCGAAAAGCACCCCGGGGCTGAAACGATCGCCCACCCCGAGTGTACTGACGAGATACTCTCGATTGCGGACCATATCAGAAGCACTTCCGGCATGGTGGCCGCGGCTCAGGAGTCAAGTGCTACGGAATTCATTGTCGCTACCGAGTCCGGGATGATCTATCCACTGAAGCGTGCTGTTCCCAGTAAATCCTTTTATCCGACCGCCAACGAACCGCTTTGCCCGAATATGAAACTCATTACCCTCTCAAAGGTCTTGTGGGCTCTCGAAACCCTGGAACCAAGAGTCGTTGTCCCCAGGGAGGTGCGAGCAAGAGCGTTAATCCCGGTCGAGAAGATGTTAAGCCTCTAGTGTCGCGTCAACCTTCAAGTGTCGGAGGGGGGTATCCATTTAGCTCCACCAGACACAATATGTTGTGTATCAAGCCCGTCTCTCTTCTTACTCCCCCCCCACCTCAATCCTCCCACTCGCAGGGGGAGGATTGAGGTGGGGGTTGGCTTGGTGTTCGGAGCCCCCCATCCCAGCCTTCCCCCCAGTGGGGGGAAGGGGCAGAGGGGGGAAGGATAAGGGGGGCACCTTCCCCCCAGAGCTTGATGGGGATCTCAACCATCAATCATGGGACAAAGCTAAAGGTTCGCAAGTGGAGCTAAATGGATACCCCCCTTGTCGGATAAAGACGAGATAGCTTTATCCGGGCATCCTCGGTTGTAAACTGCCAGTTGACCTTGGCGTTCTTGTTGTTTCTGAATTCTTGCCAGGCCCGTACCTCTTTTCTGACAACCTCGATATCGTCGATCCTCCCAGGTAAAACTCCGCGCCTGCGTCCACAAATCCGACCTTCCCCTTGTTTGACCTTTATGTTGCATTATTAATGCAGAGGGGGCATAAATCTTGACTTTTTTGTCAAATAATGGGGTCAGGTTTTAAGTCTTGACTTTTCACAGAGAAGGAACGGGCTCCGGGTATCCCACTCAATAGTCTGACTTTTGGGTCAAACCAGGGGCTTAAAAACAGAAAATAGGGAAACCTGCTTCCCTTGTTTTATTGTGAGCGCAAACGATATAGAATAGTCTCGCTTTGTGCACCTGGGGCACGGGGCGGTGCAAGGAAAGGGGACCGATTTCACACGAGGGAACGTAAGCTGGTTCGGCCTGGCGAAAAGAGGTGAGGCAGTTGGCTGATTGGAAGGACGAGGTGGAGGAGATCGTCTTCGACGGCAAGATATGCGTGCCGTACTCGTGGACGGTCGGCAGCACCTTGAGCAAGTGGTACGGCATGATGAGGGATAATGCCGAGATCTGGGCAAACCGTTGCCCCTCCTGCGAGATGGTGTTCGTTCCTCCCAGGAAGAAGTGCATCTACTGTTACAAGGACATGAACGACTGGGTGAAACTGGCCGGCACCGGCGTCCTGGAGACGTACACGGTGGTGCAGCATCCGGAGCCGGGTGTTTACCCCAAGGAGCCGCCATTCGTCTACGGCATTGTCAAGATGGACGGCGCCGACACGGGCCTGGTCCACTTCATCGAGGGGGTCGAACCCGATAAGGTGAAGTCGGGCATGAGGGTGGAGGCGGTGATGTCCAAGGAGCGCGAGGGCAACTTCATGGACATCGAGTGCTTCCGTCCGATCGAGTAGAGTTTCCACGCGAGATAAGGAACGGCGGTGAGATTATTGGATAGAGTGGCTGTCATAGGAGTAGGCCAGACAAAGTACGAGAAGGGCAAGCGGGAGACGTTCTCCGAGCTTGTCTACGAGGTAGTAACCAGGGCGCTCGAGGATGCCGGCATAACCATCGACGACGTTGACAACATCGTGTCCGTCTCGAGCGACTTCTGGGATGGCAGAACGATCTCCAGCATGGCCATCCAGGACGCCGTGGGGGCGTTCGGCAAGGACATCACAACGGTCGAGGGCGACGGAACCTTCGGGGCGATGTACGGGGCTATGCGCATCCTCTCCGGGAACTTCGGGGTAGGCCTAATCGTTGCGCACCACAAGGGCACCGAGAGCAGCATGAGCGGCATCACCAACACCTCGTTTGACCCACTGGTGGAAAGAAGGCTCGGGCTGGACGCGGTCACCTCCGCGGCTCTTCAGGCCCGCAGGTACATGGACCGGTGGGGGATACTCGAGGAGCAGATAGCGCCGGTTTCGGTCAAGAACCACGGCAACGCGAAGCGAAATCCACTGGCAATGCTGCCGATGGACATCACCGTGGAGGACGTCATGAACTCCCCGATGATCTCCACCCCGCTGAAGAAGCTTGATTGCTCCGCTCCCACCGACGGGGCGTGTGCCCTGATACTGGCGGCGCAGCACGAGGCCAAGCAACTAAGCACCCATGATAAGAGAGTGTGGCTCAACGGCGTCGGCCACTGCAGCGACGCGTTCCACCTGGGGGACCGCGACCTGTCCGACACCCGCGCGCTGAAGGAGGCGGCCCGGACCGCCTACGCCATGGCGGGACTGGAGCCATCCGATATCGATCTCGCAGAGGTCTACGACGCGTTCACCTACATGGAGCTGATGTGGCTGGAGGGCCTCGGCTTCTGCGACGACGGCATGGGCGCTGAGTACCTGGAGCGCGGGGTCTTCGACTTCGGCGGGAAGCTTCCGGTGAACCCGTCAGGCGGCCGCCTGTCGGCCAACCCGGTGCAGGTAGCCGGCCTGGCTTGTATGGCGGAGTGTGTCCTGCAGCTCAGGGAAGAAGCAGGAGAGCGGCAGGTCGAGGGAGCGAAGACGGCTCTGGCCCATGGCATCAACGGCATGTGCGGGCAGGCTCATTGCGTTTGGATATTGGGTAAGTAGGGGGAATGCAATATGGGAAATCGAGTTGGAATAATAGGGGTTGGCCAGACTCACCACGCGGCCAAGCGTCTTGACGCGTCCGGGGTCGAGCTCATCAGCGAGGCGGTAACCCGCTCGCTGGACGACGCCGAGATGACCCTGGACCAGATAGACGCGATTGTCATAGGCAACATGGACCACTTCGAGAACATCAACTACGTGGACATGTGGGCCACGGACGGGCTGGGCGCCTGCATGAAGCCGGTGTTCAAGGTGAGCACCGGCGGGACAACCGGGACCACGTTGGGGGCCTGCGGTTACTACCACGCGGGGTGCGGTCTTTTCGACACCGTCATGATGGTGGGCTGGGAGAAAAACTCCGAGTCGGACACCCAGGCGGCAATCGCCACCTGCGCCAACCCGGTCCTGGAGAGGGACGCGTTCGCTGGGGCGATCGGTCCACTGGCCTCGGAGTACTCCATGTATATGAAGGCGTACGGGGCCACCCAGGAGGACGCGGCGATAGTGGCGGTCAGGGACCGCAACAACGCGCTCAACAACCAGTACGCCCACAACCAGATGAAGGTCACGGTGGAGGACGTGATGAACTCCCCGATGCTGTCGTTCCCCATCAAGTTCCTGGACATCTGCCCCCGCTCCGACGGCGCCTGCGCTGTCATCTTCGCCTCCGAGGAGAAGGCGAAGGCTCTCTGCCCCAGGCCGGCGTGGGTCCACGCCTCGGTTGTACGTCACGACTACACCCACTTCGGGGACCTAGAGTGGAAAGGGATGCCGACCCTGGAGCGGGCGTCGAAGGAGGCGTACAAGATAGCGGGGATAGCCGACCCGTTGAAGGAGTTCGACGTGGCGGAGCTGTACATTCCCGCCTCCACCTGCGGGGTCAAGTGGATGGACTCCCTGTGGTTCTGCGACAAGGGCGGCGCCCCGGAGCTTGTCCGCAAAGGGACGCTCGAGATAGACGGGCAACTGCCGGTCAACCCGTCGGGTGGTGTTATCGCCACCAACCCGATAGGCGCGACGGGCCTTATCCGCGTCGGCGAGGCGGCTTGGCAGATAATGGGCAGGGCCGGTGACCACCAGGTGCCGGACGTGGAGAAGGCGCTGGTCACCGGGTTCGGGGGCTGTAGCTGGTCGGACGTGATAATACTCGGCGCGGAACTGCCGTAGTCTCGAGAGGAGGTAATCTGAATGGGAATATACACGGACCACAGGAAAGTGACCCACACTCCTGACGGGTACGAACTGCTCACGCACGAGTCAGGCCACCTGGAGTACGATTTCGGCTGGCACCAGGGACCTTACTGGAGCAAATACCTGGCCGAGATGAGGGATAACAAGCGGTTTATGGGAACGAAGTGTCCCGAGTGCGAGAGGGTGTTCGTTCCCCCGCGGGCCGTCTGCGGCCGGTGCTTCGCGGAGATGGACGAGTGGGTGGAGGTCGGACCGGAGGGCCAGCTTGAGGGGTTCACCATCGTTCGCTTCCCCTACATCAACCCCAATACCGGGGAGCTGATGAAGGTCCCCTACACTTCCATATTCGTCACTCTGGACGGCACAGACATACGAACGATGCACTTCAGCAACGAGACCGACGAAAAGGACATAGAGGTCGGCATGCGGGTAAGGGCGGTCTGGGCGGACGAGCCCCGGCCGACATCGATTCACGCCTGCAAGTACTTCGAGACGATAAAGTAGGATAAAGAACAACCGGATATTCCTCGAGGGGGGGCTCTCGCCCCCCTCCTGGTTCCCCCCTCAAGGGGGAATAACCCCAAACCTCCTCCCCCCTCTGCCCCTTCCCCCCTCCGGGGGGAAAGGCTGGGATGGGGGGTCCCAGGGGGTCAGGTGGGAGGATCAAGGTGGGGGGTCCCCCGACGAACTCGCACCTCAAGGATTCACCTCGGCCTGACGATCGCCCGCGCTGGGGCTCCCACGCCCTTGAGGGCCGACTCTCAGTCGCCCACTGCTCGTCACTTCTCTCACGCCATGCCCCTGATTTCCGTTATGCGCAGATACCAATACTCAAGCCGCGTCCCCGTTGCGCCCGAAGTCGCCCTATTCCCCCAGCAGGACCTCCTGGATATACCGGTATCGCTGGGCGGTCTGCTCGATTATCTCCGGCGGGAGCGTCGGCGGAGGCGGCCTCTTGGACCAATCAAGCGTCTCGAGCCAGTCCCGCAGGAACTGCTTGTCCAGGTTGACCTGGTCGTGTCCGAGTTCGTACCTGTCCTTGGGCCAGAACCTGGAGGAATCCGGGGTCAGTATCTCGTCGATGAGCAGGAGTTCGCCGGCGTAGTAACCGAACTCGAACTTGGTATCGGCAAGGATGATGCCTCGCGACTCCGCGATCTCCACTCCCCTGGCGTAGAGGTCGAGGCTTATCCGCTCTACCTCACCGGTGACACCTTCGCCGATCTGCTTCTTGACTGCGTCGATGGAGATGTTCTCGTCGTGCTCACCGGGCTCCGCCTTTGTGGCGGGGGTGAAGATCGGCTCGGGTAGCCTGGCGGCCTGGAGGAGTCCGGTCGGCAACTCGACCCCACTGACGCTCCCCAGCTCCCCGTACTCGCTCCAGCCGCCACCCGACAGGTAGCCACGTACGACACACTCCACGGGGAGGGGGTCGGCCTTTCGAACAAGCATTGACCGGCCTTCGAGTTGCTCGCGGAACTTGCTTATGCCGGAGGGAAGCTCGCTCATGTCGGTGGAAACGACGTGGTTCCTCACGATATCAGCGGTCTTCTCGAACCAGAACGCGGCAAGCTGATTCAGCACGACACCTTTACCAGGGATTCCCTCGTCCATGATGACGTCGAAGGCGGAAATGCGGTCGGTGCTGATTACCAGCAGGAGGTCTCCCACCTCGTAGAGGTCCCTTACCTTCCCCTTCTTGAAAAGAGGAAGTTCCATGAAGCTGGTGTCGGTGATAACTTCCATCGGTCCCCCTTTAGGATTTGCCCGGGATATCGCTGATACCTCGGGCAGTGCATGGTCACACTCGATTAACGATAAGCTGCTACTGCAGCTCTTCGG
>JAHIPE010000233.1 GCA_018894655.1 Actinomycetota bacterium | reverse complement strand
CGGACCGTTCTACGGGCGGTCCGGGAGAACTCCCATCTAAAGTGTTATATTTTCCCTGTAGGTAATCCGGCGAGCTTGGAGTTGCAATTGGAACCAGAGGAAAGGACGGGTCTTCAGAGCGTCAGTGTAACCCGGTATCAACAGGGAGAGCGGCGCATGGTGGACGATGTCGTGGCCCGCGAGGTCCCGCTCGAGGTCAGGTTTAACGGCCGTACGCTGGCCCGCCTGATGAGGCTCCCCGGCGATGAGGTACTGCTGGCGGCTGGGCATTGCTTGAGCGAGGGCCTGATAAGCGACCGCGAGCAGCTGGAGTTTATCCGACACCGCTGCGGGGGTTACCCGGAACCGTTCGGGGAACGGCCCAGTGGCGGGGAGGGAGAAGGAGGCCCGCGCGAGCCGGCGACGGGCGACCTGGTAGAGGTGGAAGCCCGGACGCGCCACGGGGCCGGGCGCGAGGGAACGGGTGGGGAGGCCGACGTCACGGGCATCAGGGTGGACAGTGAAGCCCGCTTCCCCCCCGGCGTCATTGAGAAGGCCCCCGGGTTTTTGATCGAGGGGCAGGAGGTGTTCAGGGCGACCGGGGGGACCCATGCCGCGGGGATATTCAATGCGGCGGGAGAGGTCCTTGTTATCAAGGAGGACATCGGCAGGTACAGCGCGGTGGACAAGGCGTTGGGCCACCTGCTCCTGTCCGGCGAACCGGCGTCCGACAAGGGCATCGTTCTCTCCGGGCGCCTCTTTGGCGAGATGGTACTGAAATGCGCCCGCGCGGGCATACCCCTGGTTTGCTCCATCTCCGCTCCCACCGCCCGGGGGGTGGAGGTCGGCAGGGAGACCGGCGTGACGCTGGTGGGGTTCCTGCGTGGCTCGAGCTTCAACGTCTACTCGCATCCCGAGCGAATCGGTGCCCCTTGATGGCAACGGGGATTATACTCGCGGGAGGCGCGAGCACCAGGATGCCGGGCGACAAGGCGTTTATGGACGTGGGGGGCCGGCGCGTCATCGACATTCAGCTCGAGGCCATCGACGGCCTGTTCACCGAGACCCTTATCGTGGGAAACGCGGAGAGGATGGAGGGCCTGTCCGTCTATCGGGGGGGAGGTGTCCGCGTGGTCGAGGAGCCGGTTCGCGAGAAGGGGCCCCTGGGCGGGATACTGAGCGGCCTCGAGCTTTCGGGCTCGGAGGAGAACTTCGTGATGGCCTGCGACATGCCGTTCATCAACAGGGACGCTATCGCCTTTGTCATGGGACGCCTGCAAGGCTTCCAGGTCGCGGTCCCCCGCACGCCGAAAGGCCTGGAGCCGATACACGCCGCCTACCGGAGGGATTGCGCGGACGTAATCATGCGACAGCTTGATTCCGGGAACCTCAAGGTAACCGATTTCTACGGCGAGGTCTCGGTGAACTACGTACAGTGGGAGGAGTTGCTGGGCTTCGACCCCACCGGGAGGTTGCTGCTCAATATAAACTCCCCGGAGGACATGAGAAAGGCGGCCGGCCTGGCGAGGGAGGATTCGTTATGAAGACAGTGAAGGTCAGCGGGGGTGTGCCGGCGGGGGTGCTGGCCGAGTACCTGCGCACCCGGTTGCCGGTGGAACGGATCGAGGTTCTCGAGGCCGACGCGCCGGTAGACGGTCCACTGCCGGACCTGTCAGTGCTTCTCATAGATGTCCCGTTGAAGGACGCTCTGCGGGAGGTCAGGGCCGCGGGCGATGGGGCGGACATGGTTCTGGTGGAGTGGGGCCCCGATTTCGCCGGTGAGAGCGAACTTGGCATGGAACGGACGGTAAAGGAGGCCGTCGGGGCGAAGAAGGTACTGATATACAGGGATGAGAAAGGCCGCCTCAGGGCGTTCGGCAAGGCCCTTGACATCTCGCTTGCAACCCTGGGAGGTGACGTAATGCCGGAAGAGATACCGGAGAGAGTAACGGAAGCGGTCAAGGAGGCCGCAGTGGACAACAAGGTCACGTGCGCGCAGGCGCACTGGATCGCCGCCGACCTGGAGGTGCCGGTGCCGCTCGTCGGGCGGGCGCTGGACATCCTGGAAATAAAGATCAGCAAGTGCCAGCTCGGCTGCTTCTAAAAAAAAACGCAAGATGGTACCAGGTACAAACGCAACTACTTAAGACGTAAACTACTTGCAAGAGGTGACAGGCACCAAACGCAAGGGCACCAACTTGTTATAATCAGGTACGTCAACCGAGTCTAGAAGGAGCAGGATATGAGCACGAAGTACGGCGGTTACATGGGGAAGTTCCTGGATATCGACCTCTCCACCGGCAAGGTCGGGGAGTACGACGTGACCGATGAGATGCTGGAGGCGTATCTCGGGAACAAGGGCCTTGCCACCAGGATACTGTACGATACCCTGCCCAAAGGGGTGGATCCCCTGGGCGATGAGAACGTGCTTATCGTAAACACCGGCCCGCTGACGGGGTCCGGGGCCCCATGCACCAGCAGGTTCAACGTCACCACCAAGTCGCCCCTGACCGGGGGAATCCTCTCATGCAATTGCGGGGGCAACTTCGGCATGTTCCTTAAGAAGGCGGGGTACGACGGTCTTATCCTCAGGGGAAAGGCGGAGAAGCCCACCTGGATACAGATAGAGGACGGGAAAGTGGAGCTCAACGAAGCTGATGACCTGTGGGGACTCAACACCGAGGAGACCCAGGAGAAGCTTCCCAAGGGGACCGGCAAGATAGTGATAGGTCCCGCCGGTGAGAACGCCGTGCTCTACGCCTGCATTATCTCACAGGAGAGGGCCGCCGGACGCGGTGGGGCGGGCGCGGTGATGGGCTCCAAGAACGTCAAGGCGGTCACCGCCAAGGGGAATCAGAAGGTGCCCAAGGCGGAGCCGGAAAAGTTCAAGAAAGATGTCAAGAAGTGGGTAGAGATACTGAAGGAGCACCCCTCAACCGGCGAGATGATGCCGGAATATGGAACCGGCGTATTCATCAACCGCTGTAACGCGGCCAACACCCTGCCCACCCACAACTTTGAGAAAGGCTCGTTCGCCGAGGCCGATGCGGTGAGCGGGGAGACCATGGCCGAGACCCTGCTGACCAAGAACTTCGGCTGCCCATCCTGTGTTATTAAGTGCGGCCGGCGCGTCGAGGTGGACGGCAAGGACGTCAAGGGGCCGGAGTACGAGACGGTGGGCCTGCTGGGGCCGAACCTGGAGAACCCGGACCTCGGCCGCATCTGTGATTGGAACTACCAGGCGGACCTCCTGGGGATGGACACCATCACGCTGGGCAACACCCTGGGGTTCGCAATGGAACTTGACGAGAAGGGCCTGTGGGACAACGGCCTGGAGTTCGGGGTGACGGAGAATATCTCCGAGATAATCGACGACATAGCCTATCGCCGCGGTATCGGCGACGATCTCGCCGACGGCGTGAGGCGCCTTTCCGACAAGTACGGCGGCAAGGAGTTCGCGATGGAGGTCAAGGGGTTGGAGCTTCCCGCCTACGAGCCCCGGGGCGCGGTCGGCCACGCCCTCGGCTACGCGATATCCAACCGCGGCGGCTGCCATATAGGCGGGGGTTACATGGTCTACTTCGAGGCTAACGGGCCCCTGACGATGGACCCGCTCACCACCAGGGCCAAGCCCCAGTTTACCGCTCTGCTGCAGACGATGCTGGACGCGTTGTCGGACTCGGGGAGCTGCCAGTTCACCGGGTTCACCACCGTTCCCAGGCAGGCAATTGAGCTTAATCCACACGGCAACGTGTACCGCATGGTTGCCAAGTCCCTGGAGTTCATGGGCCCGCTGTTGGGGTTTCTCCTCAAGTACTCGAAGCTGCTGGCGTTCGTGCCTCCTATGGCGCTCATGCAGCATCCCAGGGTGATTACCGACCTTACCGGGATGAAGATGACCTTCGGCAAGTTCCTGGAGATCGGGTCGCGCACCTACATCATAGAGAGGTTGTTCAACGCCCGGGAGGGGATCACCGGTTCCGCCGACACCCTTCCCCGGCGCTCGACCCACGAGGCCCAGAAGGGCGGTACGGGCGCGACGGTGCCACTGGATCGGATGATACCGGTCTACTACCGGGTCCGGGGGCTCGACGCCAACGGGGTGCCGAAGTCCAGTACGCTGAGCAAGCTGGGGATGCGGGCCTAGCGCGTAGTTCGCGGTTGGGAGCGTGGGTATGCCTACGGTTAAGTTCTACGCCTCATTGAGAAAGGTCACCGGGGTCCGGGAGGCGGACATCCCGGTTGGCTCGGTAAAAGAGGTCCTGGAGCGCCTCTCCTCCGACTACGAGGGGAAGCTGCGCCGGTACCTGAAGATAAGCACCATCCTGGTCAACGGCAAGAACGTGATACACCTGAAGGGGAAGAGAACCCGCCTGAAGCCCGACGACGTCGTGTCCATCTTTCCGCCGCTGGGCGGCGGCTAACAGCAGGGAGCGGGATAAGTTGCCTGAGCTATACGAGGAACTGGGCCTCACCTCCGAGGAGTACAAGAGGATAGTGGAGACCCTTGGGCGCGAGCCCAACAAGGTCGAGCTGGGGATGTACTCGGTCATGTGGTCCGAGCACTGCAGCTACAAGAGCTCGAAGGAGCAGCTGGGCAAGCTGCCCACCACCGGGCCCGCGGTGCTCCTGGGTCCCGGTGAGAACGCCGGCGTGGTGGATATAGGGGACGGGATGGCCGTGGTGTTCAAGCTGGAGTCCCATAACCACCCCAGCGCGGTGGAGCCTTTCCAGGGCGCCGCCACCGGTGTCGGCGGCATAGTGAGGGACATCTTCACCATGGGCGCGCGGCCGATAGCCTGCCTCGATCCCTTGAGGTTCGGGTCGCTCGAGAGCGCGCGCACCCGCTACCTGTTCGAGGGTGTGGTGGCGGGGATAGCCGCATATGGGAACTGCCTGGGGATACCTACCGTTGCCGGCGATATCTACTTCGAGGAAGCGTACGAGGAGAACCCCCTGGTGAACGTGATGTGTCTGGGTGTTATGCCCGTCGAGCAGCTTATCCAGGGGCGGGCCTCCAAGCCGGGAAGCGTAGGGGTGCTCATGGGCTCGAGCACCGGCAGGGACGGCATCGGAGGCGTGAGCGTCCTCGCCTCCCAGGAGTTCGACGAGACATCGGAGCAGAAGCGCCCGAGCGTCCAGGTCGGCGACCCGTTCACCGAGAAGCTCCTTATCGAGGTGTGCCTGGAGATGCTGGAGCAAGACCTCCTGCTGGGGCTCCAGGACTTCGGCGGCGCCGGGTTGACCTGCGCCACCTGCGAGACCGCCGAGCGGGGCGGATGCGGGATGGACGTGGATATCTCGAGGGTGCCTCTCAGGGAGCCCGGCATGGAGCCTATCGAGATCATGATGTCGGAGTCCCAGGAGCGGATGTTCGCGATATGTTCCGAGGAGAACCTCGAGGACGTGCTCTCCATCTGCCGGAAGTGGGGCGTTGACGCGACATCGGTGGGTCGGGTGACCGAGGGCGACACGCTACGGCTTCTCATGGACGGTGAGGTCATAGCCGAGGTGCCCGCGAGCTCCCTGGCCTGTGGCCCGGAGTATCACCGCGCCGCTTGCCAGCCCGCCTATCTAGACGAGGTCGCCACGTTCGACACGAGCACACTCCAACCCCCGGAGGACCTGGGAAAGGCGCTCCTGGAGCTGCTGGGCTCAGCCAACATCTGTAGCCGCCGGTGGGTCTATGAGCAGTACGACCACATGGTGAGGGTGAACACCGTGATTCTCCCGGGGAGCGACGCCGCGGTCCTCAGGATAAAGCCGCTGGAGAAAGGCATCGCACTCTCCTGCGACTGTAACGGGCGCTACTGCTACCTGGACCCGTATGTGGGGGCACAGATAGCAGTCGCCGAGAGCGGCAGAAACGTGGCCTGCACCGGGGCGAGGCCCGTGGCGGTCACAAACTGCCTCAACTTCGGCAACCCCGAGAAGCCGGGGATATTCTGGCAGTTCTGCAGGTGTGTGGAAGGCCTCGCGGAGGGATGCCGGCAGCTGGAGACGCCGGTGGTCGGTGGCAACGTCAGTTTCTACAACGAGTCCTTCGGCGAGGCGATCTACCCCACGCCGGTCATCGGTATGCTCGGCCTCCTCGATGACGTGGCGGACAGGGTGGGATCCTCCTTTGCCGCGGATGGTGACCATATCGTGCTACTGGGGCAGACCGGCGACGAGCTCGGGGGGAGCGAGTACCTGAAGGTCTTACACGGCACGGTGGCCGGCCGGCCGCCCGCGGTGGACTGGGCCGCGGAGAAGGCGCTGGTGGAGTGCCTTACCCGAGCCGCCTCGGCTCGCCTGCTCTCCTCAGCGCACGACCTGAGCGAGGGGGGACTCGCCGTCGCCCTGGCCGAGTCGTGCCTGCAGGGTGATATCGGGGCGAGCGTGGAGAT
>JAHIPE010000037.1 GCA_018894655.1 Actinomycetota bacterium | reverse complement strand
GCGTGGGCTCAAGCACTTGCCTCTTCTGCTTGCTCTGCTATAATACTACTTGTACTGCTTAACCCGCGGAGGCCTCATGCCGTCCAAGATATTCGGGTCCGCGCTTATCGGCATGGACTCCCACACCGTCCAGGTGGAGGTAGACGTCACCGGCGGGCTTCCCGCTTTCGAGATAGCGGGGCTCCCCGACGCCGGCATCAAGGAGTCCCGCATCAGGGTCAAGTCGGCCATCCGAAACTCCTGCTACAAGTTCCCAGGCCAGCGCATTCATGTAAACCTCGCCCCGGCGGAGTGTACGGAAAGAAAGTCTGTGTCGGAGAGGAACTGATCCCAGTATCAGTTCGAAGCGCTTGTGAAGTAGCAAAAAAGTGTTAAAATAAATTAAGGATTGGATGGTGATTTGTGGAGGCACGGATGGATTTCAAAGTCGTTCTTGAATACGACCCGGACGAGAATTGCTGGGTGACGTATGTCCCCGCACTCGACAATATATCCACCTGGGGAAAGACCAGGGAAGAAGCAGTAGAGAACACTAAAGAGGCGATAATCGGGTATGTAGAGGCTGCGAGGGAAGAGGGACTCCCGACTCCACTCGGAAAGACCATTGAGATCACCGAGATCAAGGTCGCCGTTTGACACGACTGCCCCGAGTCTCTGGGAAAGATGTAGTATCCGCGCTTACTAGAGCAGGTTTCGCGCTCGTCCACATTCGAGGAAGCCACCACTATCTCAGGAAAGAAGGCACCGGAAAGATCGTGGTTGTTCCCGTACACGGGAAGTCTACGGTTCCTCTCGGAACGCTCAAGAGTATCCTGCGACAGGCAAATCTAACCGTCGAGGAGTTTGTAGAGTTCCTCTCGAGTTGAACGCTGCTGTCCTGTCAAACGGTTGGTAGTCGTTCCCGCCTTGCACATCCGATGGGTATGCACTTGCCTCTCATGCTTGCTCTGCTATAATACTACTTGTACTGCTTAACCCGCGGAGGCCTCATGCTGTCCAAGATATTCGGGTCCGCGCTTATCGGCATGGACTCCCACACAGTCCAGGTGGAGGTGGACGTCACCGGCGGGCTTCCCGCTTTCGAGATAGTGGGGCTCCCCGACGCCGGCATCAAGGAGTCCCGCATCAGGGTCAAGTCGGCGATCCGAAACTCGTGCTACAAGTTCCCATGCCAGCGCATTCATGTGAACCTCGCCCCGGCGGACATCAAGAAGGGGGGGCCTTCCTTTGACCTCCCGCTGGCCCTGGCGCTACTGGAGGCCACGGAGCAGCTCAGGCCGGTTCGGCCTCACGGGTACATCGCGGTAGGGGAACTTTCCCTCGATGGGCAGGTAAGGGAGATAGCGGGGACGCTTTCCATCGCCATAGAGGCGCGCAGCCGAAATGCCCCGTTCGTCCTGGTCCCGGAGGGCAACGCACGCGAGGCGGCTCTTGTCACCGGGGTGGACGTGTACGGGGTTTCCTCGCTCCGCGAGGCGGTTCGGTTCCTTGATGGCAGCGTTCGGATTAACGTGACGGAAGTGGACGCGGCAGATCTCCTGGGTGACAACGGAGCGCCGGCGGAAGACCTGGCCCAGGTCCGCGGGCAGGAGCCGGCGAAGCGCGCGCTGGAGGTGGCGGCGGCGGGAGGGCACAACCTGCTGATGGTGGGCCCCCCCGGTTCGGGGAAGACGATGCTTGCCCGGCGGCTCCCCGGAATCCTGCCGGCGCTCTCGCTGGAGGAGGCACTGGAGGTGACGCGCATCCACAGCGTGGCGGGCCTTGTGCCCCCCGGCGACTCCCTTGTCTCGAGACGCCCGTTCAGGACTCCACACAACTCCATAAGCGCGGTGGGCCTTGTCGGCGGGGGGGTGCCGCTCCCTCGCCCGGGTGAGGTATCGCTGGCCCACTGCGGCGTCCTCTACCTGGACGAGCTGACCCTCTACCAGCGAAACGCGCTGGAGTCGCTCAGGGTACCACTGGAGGACCGCGAGGTCACCCTGGTCAGGTCTATGGTCGCGGTCACCTACCCCTCCCGGTTCGGCATGGTGGCCTCGATGAACCCCTGCCCGTGCGGCTACCTGGGGGATCCCCTGCACGAGTGTACCTGCTCTCCCGGAGATATCCAGCGTTACCGGTCCCGGGTGTCGGGCCCACTGCTGGATCGGATAGATATCCAGATCGAGGTGCCCCGGCTTACCCGGCGGCAGTTGCAGGAGAGGTCGAGCGGCGAGACCTCTTCGGTGGTTGCCGGGAGAGTGAAGGGAGCCAGGAGAGTACAGGAGGAGCGGCTGCGTGGCAGCGGCGTACATTCCAACGCGGAGATGGACCACGCAATACTGGAGAGCGTCTGCGATGTCTCGGCTGAGGGTGAGAGGTTCCTGGGGACGGCGGTGGAGCGACT
>JAHIPE010000232.1 GCA_018894655.1 Actinomycetota bacterium | reverse complement strand
GCGTAACGCTCGCTCACCGCGAATGAATCCAGGTCCTCATCGATGACCGCCCGGTAGAACTCCTCCAGCTCATTCGTGGTCATCTCGTCGGACTGGAACCAGATCCGCCGGGCGGACTCGTCCACCCGTATCCCGGGCAGGCCCTCGCTGTACTGGGCGTACATGTTCTCCAGGAAGCTTTTCGCAGGCAGTTGCGGCCATGGGGGCATCCCGGTGAGGTTCTCCAGCATCAACCGGCACGCCGCCCCGGTGTCGGTATGCGGCAGGCTGCCGATGGCAGTCGCCAGGAACCTCGGTTCAACAAGCATGGTGTCGGGCTCCGTCTACAGCTTGGTTATGTTCAGTTCGGCCTCTTCAAGTATCCGGGGTACGACCTCCTCCTTGCCGATGGCCATTATATGCACGCCGTCGGCGAGGTTTTCCTCGCGAATCCGCTTTATCTGCCTGGCCATTATCTTGATGCCGGTATCCAGAGCCTTGCCCTTCTCCGCCGACGCCATCTCGTCGATGAGGTCGTCGGGCACGAACACCCCGGGCACGTTCTTGTTCATGTACTTGGCCATACCAGCGGAAACCAGGAGGACTAGGCCGGCCTGTAGCTTGACCGGGTACTCCCTCGCGGTCTTCATGAACTTTGCGAAGTGGTCCATGTCGTAGATTGCCTGGGTCTGGAACCACCTGGCGCCGGCCTCGACCTTCTTCTCGAACTTGAGGAGCTGCGGCTCCAGCGGGTCCGCCTCGGGGGTCACGATCGCGCCCGGGTAGAACTTCACCGGGCCGTTCATCTCGTTGCCACCCAGGTCGTTGCCCTCCTCCATGGTCCTGATCAGGTTGAGGAGCTGCACCGACTCCAGGTCGAACACCGACTTCGATTCCTTGTGGTCGCCTACCGGGACCGAGTCGCCGGTCAGGCAAAGGACACTGCGTACGCCGCGGGTGTAGGCGAACAGCAGGTCCGACTCGATGGCCATCCGGTTGCGGTCGCGGCATGTCACCTGGAGGTTCGGCTCGCCGCCGTGCTCCAGGATGATCAGCGCGGTCGCCAGGGACGGGTACCTCATCACCGAGCTCTGGTTGTCGGTGATGTTCATGGCGTGGACTATGTCCTTGAGGAGGTCGACGTGATGGATCATCTCCTCGATGTCCGGCCCCTTGGGCGGCCCTATCTCCCCCGACACCAGGAACGTCCCGGCCTCCAGAATCTCCTCTATTGAAGGTTTCTTGTTCTCTATCCCTAACACGTTACTCACCCTCGTCACCGCCCTTCTGCCTGCTTGGAATCACGAAACGGCCTGGCTTCAGGACCGTGTTCCAGTTCTTGGGCGGCCGGTATTCCTTCATCTCGCCGACTCTTCCCTCTTTCTCCAGCTGCTGGTAGATGAGAGTCCAGCCGCAGTCCTTGTCGGGGTCCACCTCGCACTTGCCGTTGTCGGTGCCGCCGCAGGGGCCGTTGAGGATGCCCTTGTGACACCGTGTCACCGGGCAAATCGCCCCGGTGGCGTCCAGGATGCAGTCACCGCAGAGGCGGCACTTCTCCTCGTAATGCCCGTAGCGAAGGATGTTGCCCAGGAAAAGGGTGTCGTTCGACGGGAAGACCGGCTTGTCGGAGACCGCCCGAACCGCCTGGGTTCCCGCACCGCAGGACATCACAAGGATAGCGTCCGCTTCGGCGAGCTCATCCTTGTGGCCGCGGAACTCCTTCTTGGCGTCCAGCTCGTGGCAGCCCACCTCGAGCACCACCGAGCCGGCGACCTTCTTGCCCTCGGACTCGAGCTTCTCCGCTATCTCCTTGACCTGGTCCTCGCCACCGGTCTCGCAGAGCGTTGCGCAGTCGCCGCAGCCCACCAGGAAGACGCTTTTAGCGCCCGTGAGCTCCTCGAGGACTACCTCAAAGGGCTTCTGCTTGGTTATAATCATCTGCTCCTCCTGGGTAATCGACTCATGCGCCGGCCTGGCCGGCGGAAGCGTACTGCCTGAGGTACGTGGGTATATCAGCCGCTTCCCGCGGCCCAATCAGCACCTCCCAGTCGGGGAGCTCCTCGTCCAGCTCTCCGGATATCTGGGCCACGTACCCCGGGATTATTATCTTGCGGTGGCTGACCTTGTCGGCTATCTTGCTGGTGTTGATGAACTTGGCGATAATCTCCGGCACGAACTTGCCGGCCGCCCAGGCGGTGAGGACCGACTGGCCCTCTGAATCGACGATGCCCAGCCAGGAGTCGACCTTGCTGGCCTCTATCTCCCCGGAGACGATGAAGTAGGTCAGCGAGAAGTTTGTGGTTACCAGCACCGGGGAATCGGGTCCCGGGCTGCCGATCTCGTAGAACTTGGCGTCGACCGCCATCGGCTTCTGGGGGTCCGTGTATATGTTCTGTATCTCTACCTGCAGCGGGTACTGCAGCCAAGCCTCCGGGGAGGAGGTCACCACGATACCGGCGTACTTGGCGATATAGATGCTTGCCAGCGCGCCCTCGAAGTACATGTCGTCGGTCTCCTCGCAGGGCAACGCTATCGCCGGGAAACCGAACGGCTTGAACTTGGAGCAGAGCGCGCCCCTCCTTATCGCGATCAGCGACTCCATGGTGTCCTTGACGTTCCGGGTACCCGGGTCCAGCACCAGGTCTCCCAGGTCCATCCCCATGGCCTGGGAGGAGAGCTCGGCCAGTGTATGGATATCGGTGCCCTTGAGGACCAGCGGCAGCCCCTTCTCCTTGGCCAGGGCGCCCATGTCGTCCAGGTTCGCACTCGTAGCGCAGTAGAGGAGCGGGTTACCGTCGCCCACCACCTCGAGGGCCGCCGACATCACCTTCGGGTCCTCGGTCATAGGCATTATCGCCAGGTCGGTAGCCTCCTTCACCTTGGAGAGCACGTCCTTGAACTTGCCCGCGTCGCCGGACTCGCATTTGACCGCCAGCAGCTTTACCTCCAACTGCTGCCCTATCCGCTCCCAGGAGTCCTTACCGGCCTCCTGCGCCTTCGCGGTTATCTCGCCCGTGGGCATCGCGTCGGACACCATCACCCCGATCACGGCAGGGTTCACGAACCGCTTCTCGTGGCGGAACAGGACCAGTTCCTCTCCGATGAGGAACTCCTTGTCGCCGGTGCCGACGGTGACTCCCCTTATCGGCGGCGCGGATGCCTCGGCCAGCGCCTCCCTGGCCTCGTCAGAGACGTAGGGGCAATCATCGAGCTTGGCCTGCCCGCCGGCGAGCTTCATGGCGAACGCCAGGCAGGTCGGCAACTTGCACTCACCGCAGTTCGTCTTGGGGAGCATCTTGAAGATATCAAGACCACTCAGTGCCATCTGCCTACTCCTTTCGTTATTCCTTCACACATATATCTCTTACCTCATCACGCCGCCCTCCCCCGCCGGGAGAACGATCGGCGTACGGACTTGCTTACTGGAGCATCGGGTCCATGGTGAGGGCGGGATGCTCTTTCTCGGTCAGGAACGGCAGTATCTCGTCCTCGCTCACCCCGACCGTCTCGTCGGCTATCTTCTCCACGAAGTCGGGGGTTCCCATTCCCTCGGCCCTCTTCTCCAACTGCTCGCGCAGAGTCTCCTTCAGTTCCTTGGGCATCCAGATTATGCGGTGGAAGCCCCCGTCGGCGCTGATGAACTTCTTGCTGGTTATGTACACCTTCCCGATTCCCACGAACCCGGGGGTCACGTTCCCGCCACCGGCCATACCGGCCAGCGTGGAGAACGACATGCCGCATGGGGTTTCCTTGCCGGAGAACTCGCGGTTGATGATCATCACGCCGTTGCAGATGGGCAGGAGCGCCACTATGCACTCGAAGCACCCGCAGGAGGTCATGGGGTCCTCCATCATGGTGTATGCGTTGAACTTCTCCAGGGCCTTGCCGGTGTTGGCCCACACGAACTCGTTGACGTTCTTCCACTGTCCCTTTTCCTCGTCGATCGTCTCGCCCTTGGGTATCGGCTGGTTGGGTCCTGTGGGGTCTATCTCGTAGGCGGCCTTGCAGTCGAGCCAGTTATAGGCCCCGCACAGGCCCAGGCGCTCGGGGGTCACCACGCATACGTGGGTGGGGGCGAACGACTGGCAGAGCGTACAGGAGTAGAAGATGTCAGTGGTCTCGTCGGTCATCCCGGCGGTCCTCTCGTCACGCTCCTTGTACTTGACCTTCGCCTTCTCCAGCAACTCCAGGCAGTCCCCCTCGTTGGTGTAGATGGTTACCTGCACCTTGTCCACGATAGAGGGGAACTCACCCAGCAGCTTGGTGTGAAGAATGGTCCCGTAGTCCCTTATCTTGAAACCTTTCTCCTTGGCCTTCTTGCTGATGCGGGTCCAGACGGTGTCGCGCTGGCCCATGTGCCAGACGCCCTCGGCGCCGTTCAACAGGTGGTGTATCTGGCGCTCCAGGACGGACTCGAAGTCCTCCTGCATCTTGCGGCCGGCGACCTCCACCACGATGCCCAGCGGGAGGGCGTCGCCCTCGCTGATATCATCTATCTCGGGACCGATAACCTCGATCTTGCCGTCCTCGACCTCGTCCATCTCCTTCATGACCGCGAACTCGAACGCGGGTGTGATGTTACCGCCGAACTGGCAGTACATGTCGTCCTTGCGGATGCGCTCTCCCTCGAAGGCGGGACCGTAGGCCATGGGTATGGGCACCTTGGCTATCTGTATCTTCAACCCGCGGACCTCGATCGACTTCTGGACTATCTCGTCGTGGGGGATGTCCGATACCACGTGCTCGTAGGTGCAGACGCCGGTTGGCAGTATCTCCGGAATGGGGGTGTCGGCGATGGTGGGGAACCCGTAGTTGATGGCCCCGGCCGCGTTGGCGTACCACTCGTCGGTAACCTCCCCCAGCGCCATCACGAACGCGAAGATGCGGTTCTTGTTGTAGAGCAGGACCTTGCGGTAGTCGCCGGGCTTCGCCCCGCCGAAGCTCATGGCCGCCCGGGCCGCGAACCCCAGGGAGTAGACCGCCGACCCTATCTCCCGGCCGTAGGGAACGATGCGGGTCTCCCAGCCCAGTTGTACTCCCAGGCTGTCCAGTTGCTCCGACACGGTAGTGCCGTTGGAGTTCCCGCTACACCAGATGTAGAGGTTCTTCTCCTGCAGCTCCTTGACAATCGCCTCGGCGATCTCCGGGGTGGGAGCGGACCCTGCCAGCGCGCAGAAACCGGGGGCGCTTCCGTCAACGAACTCCACCCCCCGCTCTCGCATGATGACGTCCGCGGCCGTGCCCAGCCATATCCCGTCCACCGGGTTGGGGCCGTCCAGGTACTTGATGGCCTCCTCTATCTCCTCCATGAACAGGGTGGCCATGCCGGCATCCAGGACAGGCCCCAGGTACGGCGTCCACATGTGCTCGGCAGGGACCGGTGGGATGAGGTCATCGGCGATTGCCATGATCTTAGGGCAGTCGCCAAGCTTCTCGACCTTCTCCCCGGTCATCCCAAGTATTATCGGCAGGTAGTAACCGGTGTCGGGGAAACCGATCTCCTGTTTCTCACCGTACTTCTCGATAACCTCGCCAAGCCTCTTACTTACTCTCTCCCGGATGGCGTGCGTTCCTCTGATCGCCGCACTTGCTATAATCTTGGACATCCAATTCCCTCCTTGTGACTCCCGCTTCTTGCGGGATTTCAAGCACTACTGTTGCTATTCAATCGACAGCTCGCGCCTCGCGGCCATGTCGTAGAGGACGCGCTCGCGCTTGCCCAGGATACCCAGGGCCTCGCGCTTCTTGTCGATGTGGGACAGGATCTTTCCCACCATCTTGTCGGGGTCGGGCTCACAGTCCCACATCCCGCCGTATATCTTCTCGTACTCCTTGAACAGGTAATCGGTGAGCACCTGGCTGCCGCTCACCGGCCAGGTCACCCCGATCACTGTGTATACACCGCTGGCCACGAAGTAGTTGCCGATGGCGACGGCCTTCTCGCTCATCCACTCCGGCGCGGCGCCGGCCACCGGCAGATCGCTCACGTCGCTCCCCAGGCCACCCTCCTGGACCATCGCGTTCAGGGCGACCAGTATACGGCTGTTGTCCACGCAGGAGCCAACGTGCAGGACCGGCGGAATCCCCACCGTCTCGCATATCTCGTAGAGCCCCTGGGGACAGGCGTCCTTGGCCGTCTCCGGGCTCATGAGGCCGGTCTTGGCCACCGATTGGGCGGCGCAACCGGTCATCGCCACCAGGCACCCGTTGGCCACCAGTTCCTCCACCACCCTGACGTGGACCGACTCGTGGGGCACCCTGGGGTTGTTGCAACCGACCACGCCCACCACGCCGCGGATGCGCCCGTCGATGATACCGTCGTTCAGAGGCCTGTAGGAGGCGCGGAACTTGCCTCCCAGCATGTAGTTGATGTACTCATGGTCGTAGCCGCCGATGAACTCGGTGGTGACGTCGGGTATGTCAACTCTGCCCCGGTTGGGGAAGTTGTCGATCGCCGCTTCCACGATGCCCTCCGCGATCTCGAGGGCGTTCTCCTCGTGTAACTCGATGTGCAGGGCGAACGGCATCTTCGCCTTGGGGCTGGTGGTAATTATCTTGGTGTGGAAGCACTGGGACAGCTCGCCTATCGCCTGGTAGACGCACTGCACGTCCACCACCATCGCGTCCACCGCCCCGGTCAGTATGGCCATCTCCTGCTGGAGAACGTTGCCCGCGATGGGGATGCCGTGCCGGGACAGTATCTCGTTGGCCGTGCAACATATTCCGGAGATGTTTATCCCCCTGGCGCCTTTCTCCTCCGCCCTCTTGAGCAGTTTCTCGCTCTGGGCCGCCAGCAGGACCATCTCGGAGAGGATCGGCTCGTGGCCGTGGACGATGATGTTGACCTGGTCCTCCTCCAGAACCCCCAGGTTGATCTTCGACTTCACGGGAGTGGGGGTACCGAACAGTATGTCCTGCAGTTCGGTGGCAATCATCGAGCCGCCCCAGCCGTCCGCGAGAGAGCAACGGGTGCCCTGCAGGAGGATGTTCTCCATCTCCTGGTCCACGCCTATGCTTGTACGGTGAATGGTCTCCACTACCTCCCGGTCGATGCCGCGGGGAAAGACGCCCAGCTTGCGCCAGATCTCCTGGCGGGGTTCGGGCGCCCGGAGCGCGAACTCGATCTCACCTTCCTGCTGGCCGAACATGGCCAGGCACTTCCGGCCGACCTCCAGGGCTATCTCCTCGGACGTCCGCTCGCCGACCTCGATACCAAGATCCGCCGCGACCTCGATCAGCTTGATGCGGTCCTTGATGCGGTAGCCCTCGGCCCCGCCCTTGGCCGCCAGTATCAACGTTTCCGCGACCGCCCTCCCGTGGTCGGAGTGCGCTGATGTTCCCCCGGCGATCATGCGCACGAAGTTCCTGGCGGCCACTACCTCCGCGGTAGCCCCGCAGATGCCGCGCTTGGGCTCATCACCCTCCTTCTTGGGAGGCGTGAGCCTGCACGGCCCCATGACACAGTTCCTGCAGCAGATACCGCTGTCGCCGATGGCGCAGATCTTCATCTTCTCAGCCCTGCTGAACGCTGTGGAATGATCCTCCTCGGAAGCCTTCTTGAGCATCCGGGTGGTGGCTTCGCACGAGCTTCTTTCTGTTAAATCCGCCAACTTGCCTCAACTCCTCGCTCTTCTTGAGCTCACTTTGGGCCGTCCGCGGCCCGCGGTCCTATCCCATCAGGCTGTCGATTACCTTCCTGACTATTCTTATCGCCTCTGGATGGCGCATGATAACGATATCCGCCCCGGCGGTAAGGAGAGTAGTGGCGGTGATGATCTCCCACATCACGCCCCTCTTGTTCTCGTCGCCCCAGGCAGGCTCATCGGCGGCGGGGGCCTTGGCCTCCTTCGCCTTCCAGGTCTCAATCCCCACGTCCGCTATGAGCGGCATCTGGGTCATGCTGTCGTCCTGCTGCAACGCGGCGAGCTTGAGCCTTTCCATCACCGAGTAGGTGTACTCCAGCCCGTAGCCCAGCGCCCCGGTGGTGGGATCCACGATGATCTTACCCGTGTCCACGCCCAGGTTGGAAAGCAGGATGTTGAGCTGCTTTGCAAGGTTGACGTCGATGGGGGTCTTGGCCGCCACCGTCTGATTGTAGCCCAGGGCCGCCGCGCCAATGGTCTTGTAGTTGTCCTCCAGGGCGGGCCCCAGCACGACGTTCCTCCCTTCCGTCGCTATCGCCGCCGCCTTCAGGACATCGCCGTCCTTGTCCACGTCCTCGGCGCCGTAGACGATCACCGGGATGTCAACCGCCTCGGCGACCGCCTTGACGGTCTGAGCCGCTTCCTCGGCCGGCTTGTCGTCACCCCTGGGGTCGGTGCTCTTGAGTCGCAGCGCTATCAGGTCCGCGCCCCACTCATCCTGGGCCTTCCTGGCCCAGGCCACCGGGTCGGCCAGGACGTCAGCGAGCGGCTCGGCCACCACCGGCGACCACTCCCGGGGGTTATCGTCGTAGACCTCGACCGCGATGAGCGGCCGGTTCGGCATCTCG
>JAHIPE010000231.1 GCA_018894655.1 Actinomycetota bacterium | reverse complement strand
TCATATCCCCAGGCCCTTGTCGCGGCCGAAGGCGTCGTCCTCGATCATAGTGCTGACGTTGAGCGCGCTGTCTCCCGCCATCTCGGTCCCGATACCGCGCCCGCCGGCGTCCGCGCCCACCAGGTACAGCCGGTCTATCGGCATCCTGGGATTGGGGCGGTCCTTTCCGACCTGCTGGAAGTCCTGGGCGAGCCCTATTACCTCCCCCAGATCGCGGCCGGATATTTGGGCGACGTAATCGGTCCCGGTGCGCAGCTTCCACACCACGTGATCGTCTATCCCGGGGTGGAGCATGCTCATCGTGACCTCTATCCGGTCCAGCACCTGCCTGTTTAAGTCCTTGAGCTTCGGGTCGGCGGGAAGCACCGCTCCGGCCAGCACCAGCTGGCAGCCTTCAGGGACCAGCTCGGGGTCCGGTATCGACGGCACCGGGTAGAAGACACCCACGTACTTCGCCGCCGCCTCCGGATCCGAGAGGTCCGGCATCCACAGCGTGAGCGGGTACGGTACGATCTCCTCGTCAAGTGCGTACTTCACGCTTGCCGCACCGTAGGAGGACTTGAGGGACATCGCCCAATCCACGTACTCCCGGGACAAGTGGTCGCCCACCATCTTCACAGTCGGCTGTAGTCCCGCGTCGGAGACCACGATGTCCGCGGGAATCCTTCCCCTTGCCTCCACCCCCATGACCCTGCCGTCCTCCACGATAATCCCCTCGACCGGCCTCTCGTACTCCAGGGTTCCTCCCATGCGCTCGAACGCGTCCAGGTACGCCTTTGCCACCGATCCCATCCCCCCGCGGGGATAAGAAAGCGAGGCGTTCTCGGCCATCTTGGCGAAGCATTGGATGAACTCCCCGGCAGACCCCTGGTAGTATGTCAGGACGATAAGCATACCGCAGGTGGAGTTCAGCATCAGGTGGAAGTTTGGGTCGTCGGTGAACTGATCCACGTAGTCCTTGAGCCGCATCCTGTCCAGGATTTCCATCTCGGAGGCCGGCTTTATCGTCGCCAGTTCCTTGAAGCATATGAAGCAGTCCTCCTCGTTCCCCGGGCGGACGCCTATCCCGTCGATGAGACTCCTGATGGAGTCATCGGAGGCGAAGTCAAGGGGGTAATGAGCGACCTTGTCCCCCAGCGCGATGCGGTTCCCGCCCTCTATCAACGCCCACTCGAGGTCTCCATCCACGATGCGGTTTATCTCCCCCAACGGGCCCTTCTCGCCGTTGCCCACGGCGTGGACCCCGGTATCGTAGACAAAGCCGTCCCTCTCGAAGCTTGCTCCCTTTCCACCGGGGAAGTCGTTTCTCTCCAGTAAGGTGACCTCAAAGCCTTTCCCGACCAGGAGGGCCGCGCAGCCCGCGCCCCCAACCCCGCTCCCAATGACTACGACCTTGTTGTCGCCAGGGGCCATCTCAACTCACGCTCCTTGTTGTCGGCAATAATGTATCAAATCGGGGGTAGTTCACCTTCCCGAATAGCGCGATGCTTAACGCGATATCAACGGTTTTCAGACGCGGTCTGTGTAAGCGTCGAACGGCAGTTTTCCGGTAAGGAACCGGTCGAGGTCCTCACCGTTATAGAGCTTGATAACCACGCGGCGCAGCTTTCCACTTAGAGTGTCAATGGCGTTCTTTGTAAGGGGCTCATCCATGAAGCCCTCGAGGTCAATCGGCTTTCCGATACGGACCAGGACCTTCCGGTAGAGCAAGAACCGCAGTGAGCCTTCTCCGCTTGCCGGGTGGTCCATGGACACCCCCATGATCTTTCCCGGTATCGCCGGTGGCTTTACCTCCTCCTGGGGTATGACCGCGGCGGGGATTATCGGTACCCCCGCCTCCAGCGCCATACGGGCAAAGCCTGTCCTGAAGTAGCTTATCCTGCTGGCCTTGTCGGGCCTCATGAAAGATTCGATCCCCTCCGGGAAAATGCCCACGATCTCTCCATCCCGCATCAGCTGTGTGGCCTTGTCCAGCCCCTTGGAGCCCCGCTGGCCCCCCCTCAGGGACAGGCGGACCATGCCGGTCATATGGTAAAGGGTCTTTATCATGGGGATGACGAACCCGCGCGATCCGGCCACGAAGTGGATATAGCGCTCAACCTCGTTCATGAGTGCCAGCGGGTCCAGAATAGACCGGTGGTTGCACACCAGGAGTGCTCCCCCATCCTCAGGGACGTTCTCGGCGCCCTCGGAGTGGATACGGAATCCGAGCTCGAGCCACGGGCCGATAAAGGTCCGCATGCCCTCGTATGCAAGCATCTGGTAGATGTTCATCCTGTCACCAACCTGTTTCCCGCTGTACGGCCCC
>JAHIPE010000230.1 GCA_018894655.1 Actinomycetota bacterium | reverse complement strand
CTCATGGAGAGGCATCACCTGATAGACCAGCTCGCCATCATCGACTCGCGAAGCGGCGACGGGACGGTGGACGTGGCCTCGGCGCAAGGGGCTGAAGTCTTCTTCGACGACGAGATACTGACCGGCCTTCCGCCCGCCTCCGGCAAAGGTGAGGCGCTCTGGAAGAGCCTGCACGTGCTGGATGGCGACATCATCGCCTGGATAGACTCCGACATCGAGAACATCCACCCCAGGTTTGCCTACGGCCTTATAGGGCCGCTGCTGTCCAACCCGGATATCGGCTACGTGAAAGGCTACTACCAGAGGCCGCTCAAGGAGGGCGAGGTGACCATGAAGACCGGTGGCGGCCGGGTCACAGAGCTAGTCGTGCGCCCGTTCCTCAACCTCTTCTACCCCGAGTTGGCCGGGCTGATCCAGCCGCTTTCCGGTGAGTACGCGGGCCGCAGGTCGGTGCTGTGTAGCGTCCCGTTCCTGACCGGCTACGGGGTGGAGACGGGGTTGGTCTTAGACATCCTCGAGAGGTACGGGCTGGGGTCGCTTGCCCAGGTCGACCTGGAGGTGCGAAGGCACCACAACCAGCCGCTCGACGCGCTCTCCCGGATGTCGTTCGCGGTCATGAAGGCGATCTTCAGGAGACTTGACGACGACGGAAAGATCGAGCTGAAAACAGAGCTCGAAACGGTCTACAATACCGTAAGGTTCACTGAAGACGAATACGCGCTCGAGCCGGTGGAGATAGAGGTCATCGAGCGGCCTCCCATGGAGACGCTCTCCCGGCGCCGGGATGAGCCCCCAGTTTGAGGGCAGGTTCTTAACCCGCTACAGTAGAAGTTGAGGGCGGGTTCAGGGCACGCCCGTGGCAGAGTGAGAGAGACGAACCCCTCCGCTTGAGGGCGGGTTCTAAACCCGCCCGTGGCAGAGTGAGAGAGACGAACCCCTCCGCGCTTGAGGGCGGGTTCTCAACCCGCCCCGCCCGTGGCAGAGTGAAACAGACGAACCCCTCCGCTTGAGGGCGGGTTCTAAACCCGCCCGTGGCAGAGTGAAACAGACGTTAGATGAACGGTTACAGGGAGTGATGTCGGATGTCAGACGAGAAAGCAGCCCCCTGGTACAGTCGCGCGGCAGGCGCGGTTTCCCGGTTCTTCCGTTCCCCGCTTCAGAGCGCCTACGCGCCACCCATGACCCAGCCGGGCGATTGGTTCGCGGCGCCGGGGATCGTACTCTTCGCCATCTCGATCCTTGCGCTGCCGTGGATAACGGTGGGCGCGGAGGCAATGGGTGACCAGGTCTACGAGTCCAACTACGGCCTGTTCGTGAGCCCGTGGGCGTGGGTCATGGTGGCGGTGCTGGTGCTGACACTGGCCGGCATCTGGTTCGTCCAGACCAGGGGGGCGGTTGTGCTCGGCGCGGGGATATTCTGCCTGATATTCAACGTCATCTTCTACATCGGCGCCTGGAAGAAGATAAACGCGATAATCGGGGACGTCGTCTCCCTGGCTCGCAAGGTGCCGCTTATCGGCGAACTGCTGGGGGACGTGATCCTGGGGCTTACCAAGGACATGCTGACGGTGCGCGTCGCGCCGGGGTACTGGCTGCTGATACCCGCAGGCATCCTCCTGGTGGTGGGAGGGACTATCCGGCTGGCCCACCGGCCCGGCTGGCCCACCGGCATCAGGCCGTAACGAGAACGCCGGGGGAGGCAAACAGTTGCCCGTAGTATAGTCAGATATAGTTAGTCCTATGATATAATATGGCTATGAAACTGTCGGACTGGGCCAAGGAACAAGGGATCGCTTACCAGACGGCATGGAGATGGTATAAGGACGGAAAGCTCCCGGTCCCGGCCGAACAGATGCCGTCGGGCACAATTATTGTCTCACCACCAAAGCTTCATGATTCAACTGACACCGTGGTGATATACGCCCGCGTATCATCTCACGACCAGAAGGAAGACCTGTCCCGCCAGGTGGAAAGGCTGGGGAGCTACGCTTCGGCGAAAGGACTCAAAGTCTCCGGTGTAGTGAACGAGATCGGCTCAGGCCTGAACGGTCACAGAAGGAAGCTCACAAGGCTGCTTTTGGACAACAAGGCAAGGATTATATTGGTTGAGCACAAAGACCGCCTGGCCCGCTTCGGCTTCGAGTACATAGAGGCCGCAATGATGTCACAGGGCAGGAGTATCATAGTTGCTGATGAGACGGAGGAGATGGCTGATATCTGGCAAGATTTCATAGACGTGGTGACCTCCATGTGCGCGCGTATCTACGGCAGGCGCGGAGCGAGGAACAGGGCCAGAAGGGCGATAATCGCAGTGAAGGACAATGGTAGTTAAGAGGGCCTACAAGACAGAGCTAAAGCTCAACAAAACACAGGAAAAGGCCCTGGCCAACCACGCCGGGGCCGCCCGCTTCGCCTATAACTGGGGACTGGCCCGCAAGACCGAGTCCTACCGCCTGACAGGCAAGTCCCCGAGCGCCATAGACCTCCACCGTGAGCTCAACGAACTGAAGAAGACTGAATATCCCTGGATGTACGAGGTCTCCAAGTGCGCCCCCCAGGAGGCCTTGAGAGATCTGGACCGGGCGTTCGCCCACTTCTACCGGAGGGCGAAAGAGAAGAAGGAAGGAAAAAAGGGAAAGGTGGGCTTCCCCCGCTTCAAGACCAAGAGGCGGGGCCTGGGTTCCTTCCGCCTCACCGGGGCAATACACGTCCAGGAGAGGAGGATCAAGCTGCCCTGTCTGGGATGGATACGTCTCAAGGAGAAGGGATACCTCCCCACAGACGGGACAGAAGGCGTCCACCTGCTCTCTGCCACCGTCTCCGAGCGCGCCGGCCGCTGGTTCGTCTCCCTCCAGGTAGAAGAAGAGATACCCGATCAGGCCCCCGCCTCAGGCCCGCCGGCAGGCGTAGACCTCGGAGTGAAGACTCTTGCGGCCTGCTCACACGGACAAGGCAACCACGTGCACTACCAGAACCCCAAAGCTCTCATGCGCGGCGCGAGAAAGCTCCGCCGTCTCCAGAAGAAGCTGTCCCGTCAGGAGAAAGGTTCCAACCGGCGGGAAGAAACCAGGAAAAGAATCGCCAGGCAGCACTACCGTATCTCCTGTGTCCGCTCGGACGCCGTACACAATGCGACCTCAGAGATTGTGGCGAAAGCCAAGCCGCCATCTGAGAGGCCTTGCATCATCGGCATCGAGGACCTGAACGTGTCCGGCATGATGAAGAACCACTCACTTGCCAGGGCCGTGGCGGACGCCTCCATGCGTGAGTTCCGAAGGCAGCTTGCCTACAAGTGCTCCTGGTACAGTACCCGGCTGGTGGTGGTCCCCCGCTTCCAGGCCACATCCAAGCCGTGCTCGAAGTGCGGGTGGGTAAGGGAGGACCTCACGCTCTCGGACCGGACCTTCCACTGCGAAGCCTGCGGGCACACAGCGGACAGGGACGACAACGCATCGGACAACATACGATTGCTCGCCGGGAGTTCCCCGGAGAGGGTAAACGGACGTGGAGAGGACGTAAGACCTGTTGGTCTCAGCAGGCAGACCTCGATGAAGCGTCAACTGAAACAGGTTGGATGAGATATTTGACTATGTTTCAGGGAACGGTGAATGATGACGCGCGCACTTAAGGAGCGGCGCTCAGGCGCTCTCGGTGCGTCACCGTATTTATGAGACGGGACAATAGATTGCGGCCACAAGTGGACTTGGTCCTGTGGTAATATTAGTTTTGAGGATAGTATTGATGGAGGAAGGAAGCCTTTCCCCCCGAAAGAGAACAGTGATGGGGGATTTGTCAGCGGAAAAGGCTCTCTTCAATATTTACCTGCATAGATGAGGGGACGGGGGGCAGAGGGCTTGGATGTTGTTAGAGAAAACGAGCTCCAGGAAGCGCTGAAGCGGCTCCTGGAGAAGGGGCAGGATATCGATGCCGCCGCGGTGGTTAGCATGGATGGTTTCGTAATGGCATCGGTGCTCCCCGCGGGATACGAGGAGGACAGGCTCGGGGCCATGTCGGCGGCCCTCTTGAGCCTTGGTGAGAGAACGTCACTCGAGCTTGGGCGCGGTGAGCTTGCCCAGGTGTTCGTGGAGGGGGCGCAAGGTTACGTCTTCTTGCTTGCCGCCGGTGAGGACGCCGTGCTTAACGCGATCGTCCGGCGCGGTGGCAAGCTGGGGCTGGTTCTCTACGATATAAGAAACGCGGCGAAGGATATCGCCCGGATCATTGAATCGCATCTACAGGTAGAGTACGAGTAAACGGGCAGGGACAGTATGCCGCTGAAAGGCAGCCTCCGGGATTTCAGCCTACCCGATTTGTTTCAGCTGCTGCATTTCGGGAAGAAAAACGGTACTCTCAACATCATCAACGATGATGCGCGGGGGTATGTCTGTTTTCGTAACGGGAACGTCTTTTTCGCCACCCACAACTGGAAACGCGCAACGCTGGGCCAGCGCCTCGTCGAGGCGGGGATGGTTTCCGAGGAGCAGATAGAAGAGGCGCTTGATCTCCAGAAGACAACACGCAAAGGGCAACGCCTGGGGCACATTCTTGTCGAACTCGGGTATCTCAGCAGGGAGTCCCTCGAGGTTTTCGTCCAGGAGCAGATAAGGGATGCGGTCTTTCACCTGCTCAGGTGGACCGAGGGAGAGTTCGACTTCGACCCCAACGAGATATTTCCCGAGGAAGACATCGGTCTCTCCATGAGCACCGAGGACCTCATCATGGAAGGGAGCCGTCGGCTCGACGAGTGGTACCAGATAGAGAAGAAGGTCCCTTCACTGGACACGGTATTCATGATGACCAGGGTCCCCCGCAAGGAAGCGAAAGACGTCGATCTCACCAGCGAGGAGTGGCTGGTTCTCTACCACGTGGATGGTGAAAGCACTGTAAGGGATATCATCGAGAAGTCAGGCCAGAGCGCCCTGGTCGCTTGTAAGGCTCTGTACGGCCTCGTCACCGCCGGTCTCGCCGCCCGGGTGGAAGAAGGGAGCGGGGAGGCCGTGGCAGCCTCATCCGGTGGGCTCGAGGACGAGGTCGAGGGTCTGGAAGAGAAGGCGTCGGTCCAGTTGCCGCCCGAGGAGGAAGCCGAACCGGAGGCGGAGGAGCCCGAGAAGGCTCCTGCCGAGAAGGAGCGCCCGAGAAAGCACCGCGGGTTAAAACGAAAGAGAAAAGAGCCGGTTGCCGAGATCGACCTCGAGGTTGGAGAGGAAGCGAAAGAGGAAGCTGCCGAGGAGCCCTCGGAAGAAGCCGCTTCAGAGGCGGCGGAACCTGAACTGCGTGTAACCCGTGAAGAGGCGGAGACACCCCCGGCGGCGAAGGAGCAGGAGCCGGCACCGGGGCAGAGCCTTGTCGATTATTATAAACAGCTTGCGATAAAGGAGGCCTCGGATACCGACAGGCTGGTGGCCTTCAGGGAGACGGAAGAAAAGGCCGAGGCGATTGCCGAGGAGGAGAAGCAAGAGGCCGAGTCCGAGGAGGTTCGCTTTCAGGTTGAGGAGGAAGAGAAGGCTTCCGAGTTCGAGGAACCTGAGGACATCCCCCTGGAGTGGGCGGGCCACCTGACACGCCTTCGTGGTGGAAGGAAGGTCCATACCCAGAAGCAACCACCGGGACACCTCGATGAAGAGATCTCCAGTGAGGTCGAGGTGGTTGAGGCTGCCGAGGCGGAGCAGGAGCCGGCAACACTCGCGGATCGTCAGGTAGCCGCTGAGGCTGAGGCTGAGGCTGCCGAGGAAGAAATGGCAGTTGAAGAGTCGGCGGACGAAGTGCCCAGCGCGGCGGAAAAGTACCTGACCATTGAACAGGAAGTGGAGGCCCAGGCGTATGAGGAGGAGGTGGAGGAAAGGCCGGAGGAGGCAGAGGCGGCTCCTGAGGCGGAGTTACCGGATGATGAAGAGGCGAAAAAGGCGGTGGAGGGAGAGCCGGAAAGGGCTGGGGAGCCCGCGAAGGAAAAAGGCGTCCTCGGCAGGGTTTTGAAGTTCAGCAAATCGGCGACTCCGACTCCAAAGGAAGCGGGTGTTGTTCTGGAGGAACCGGAGCCGTTGGTCAAGCGCGTTGAAACCGGCGACATCTCCGCGGCTGAAGACCTGGCGATATCCGTTTCACCAGTGGAGGCGGAGCTCGCGCCTGAGGCCAAATCCCTTGAAGCCGGCACCGCGACAGTTAAAGAAGCGATGGCCGTTGAAGAGATACCACTGGTCCTGAGTGAGGCGGAGCTTGAAGTGGACGTGGAGCCCGAGGAAGGTATCCCGGTGGCTGAGAGCTCCATAGCCGAGGAGGAAACCGAATCCGTACTGGAGATAGTAGGCCTCGAGGACGAGGGCACCGCCGAGGTGATTTCCCTTGACGCGGCACGTGCCGCGACTCTTGTCGCCGAAGAGGTCGATGTAACCCCGGTGGAGCCGGAGGCCGCCGAGGGGGACGAGGCGCAGGTGGAGGCGATAGAGGAACTCACCGTGTGGGAGGAACCGGAGCCCGAGTTGGAGCCCGAGCCGGAGACCGCCGAGGCGCTTCAGGCCGAACTGGAATCACTGGAGGCCGAGGTTGCCCCTCCGGAACCCGCCGTGCGGGAGGCGCTCGAGGAAACAGGCACTGAAGAGCTGGAAGTACTTCAGGACATCGCGGTGGAGGAAGCGGTGGGCGAGACCGCTGCCCAACCGGAGGAGGGACCGGTAGTAGACGAGGCTCCCGAGGCCGCGGCGGCGGATGTCGAAGAAGAAGAAGAGGAAGAAGGAGAGGAAGAAGCGGGCTTAGGCCTGGCGGGACCGCTCCGGGTCGGGGGCAAACGCGGTGCGGGGACCAGCCTGGTTG
>JAHIPE010000229.1 GCA_018894655.1 Actinomycetota bacterium | reverse complement strand
GCCATCGGCCGCTGAAGGATATACTGAAGTTGGTGTTCATGACCAAGATGCATTCAAGCCACAGGCTGCTCACCTTCTGGCGAGCGCTCAGCAAGAGATTCTCTCCGTACAAGCAGTTCGAGTAACGCTCCTCCAACTTGAGGACCGGGTTCGGGGCCTGCCCCCGATGGGCGACTGAGAGCCCCTCAACGGTGGGGGGGTGGGGATTCCGGCTGCTGCCGGCGCTAGGGGTCCTGAAAAATCAGTCGTGGAAGCGGCGGCTTGAAAACCGGCTCTGCCACCGCTGGAGGGACAGGAACCTCCTTGCAACCCATATCATGGCCGCCAGCCCCGGCCCCTCGAACTCCGCGGCGACATCGTTCAGTAGCTCGGGGATGGGCAGTTCCTGGGGGCATTTCTCCAGGCACTCCCCGCAGTTGGTGCACAGAGACGCGTAAGAGACCTTCCCCTGTCCCATGATATCGGTGACTCTCGCCAGGTAGAGCCTCCTGGCGCTGGAGCGGGACTCGCCGAACAGGTGGAGGTTGTTATACGCCTCGAAACAGAACGGGATGTCCACCCCGGCCGGACAGGGCATGCAGTACCCGCAGCCGGTGCACCCGGCCCTGGTCAGCTTCCGGTACGCGTCAGCGGCCCTGCCAACCAACTCGAGCTCTTCAGCCGATAGAGACTCCGGGTCAGCTTCGTCCGCTATCCGCAGGTTCTCGTCGATATTGTCCTCGTCGTTCATGCCGGAAAGAACGACGGTGACATCGGGGTGGTTCCACACCCAGCGAAGCGCCCATTCGGCCGCCGAGCGCCTGACCTCTGCTTCATCCCAGATAGCCTGGACCTCCGGAGGGACCTTCTTTGCCAGGTTCCCGCCCCGCAGCGGCTCCATGACCACGACCCCGAGCCCCTTCCCCGCGGCGTACTCCAGCCCCTCCCTCCCCGCCTGGTGCTGCTCGTCCAGGAAGTTGTACTGTATCTGGCAGAACTCCCAGTCGTAGTCGTCGACGATCTCCCTGAACTCGTCTTTCTTGCCATGAAAGGAAAACCCCACGTGGTATATCCGGCCGTCATCCCTGGCTCTCTCCAGGAACCCGATCACCCCGAGGCGTTTCATCCTCTCCCAGATCTTGCCGCCCAGGCCGTGAACGAGGTAGTAGTCGATGTGGTCCGTCTTGAGCCTGCCTAGCTGGGTACCCAGTATCCGGTCCATGTCCTCCCGCTTCTTGACGGACCACGGCGGGAGCTTCGTCGCGAGCTTGATCCTATCGCGGTACCCGTCGGAGAGAGCGCGCCCCAGGAACGGCTCGCTCGCCCCCATATGGTACGGAAAGGCGGTGTCCAGGTAGTTTACTCCCCGGTCGATGGCCGAACGGACCTGCCGGGTGGCCCTCTCCTCGTCGATCCTGCCTCTCCTCTCCGGAAACCGCATGCACCCAAACCCCAGTACGGAGAGATCATCCCCCGTCTTTTTCATCGACCTGTAAAGCATCCACTGCCTTCCTCTTCGTGTCCTGCGGTTTCATTTTACTGAAAAAAAACGCAACAACAGTGCCTGAACATCCTTCCTGAATTTTCAAGAGGATTTATGTGTCTTACCGCAGTTCATACTCCCTTCCTTGTTCGATCATTGACCATATCACTCGCACCAAATGCCTACCCAGGCACCTGATCGCCTGGTTGTGCTTCTTTCCCTCCCCTCTTTTCTTGTCGTAGTAGGCTTTGGACTGGGGAACGAACCTGACGTGCTGTGCCACGGCAGTCATCATAGCCGCCTTGCACCTCCTGTTCACATGCCTGGGCGCCTTGGTTCCCTTGAACTTCCCTGACTTGTTGTCCAGAGGGCACATCCCGAGGTAAAGGGCCAGGCTGGCCTCCGAGTCGAAACGGTCCATGGTCCCGATCTCCCCGGCCAGCACGGTAGAGGTGGTCTTCCCGAACCCGGGGATACTGCCTGTGAGCCGGGCAAGATCCGACTTCTCGGCGATAGGCTCCATGGCCTTATCCAGGTCGGCTACCTGCTCCCTGATCTCCAGGAGCCTCTTGGCATCGGCGATGATCATGGGTCCCACGTAGGTTACTTCGGCGGAGAACTTCGCCTGCTTCTGCCACTCCTGGATGGCCCCGGCGTACCTCTTTCCCACCCCGGGGATAGAAAGCAG
>JAHIPE010000228.1 GCA_018894655.1 Actinomycetota bacterium | reverse complement strand
CTCAAGGATCTTCCTCCAGCGCGGGTCCTTGGCCATGTAGTCGGCCCCGTACCCGATAACGAGCTTCTGCATCTCGAAAAGCTGCTCCGGCGTCGCGTTGAGCGTGAAGCTCTCAATCCTATCCGCGAGCTTCTCGTCGGATATCTTCGGGTAGAGGTTCAGTATCTCCCAGTAACGCCGCAGGATGAGGTTCTGTTTCCTGCCGGATCCCCCTGTTGCCTTCGCGTCCTCTCCGCCCCGTATGGCTACCATACCGCACCCTCCTCGTCCGGCTACCGTTATGAAAGCATATCATGCGCCTTCCGGGGCCCTACGGCCCGGCCGCGGCCTAGCGCGGTGCCCGCGGACCCTTTTCCCGGGCGACTCTTTGGAAGTAAGCGAATCCCGCGATCGCCAACGAAACAGAGATCAAGGCGATACCGACCCACTGCGGGCCGTATCCCCTGTCAATGATAAGGCCTCCGAAGGAGGCACAGGAGATCGCGGCGACTATCAGCAGGATGCCGAGCCACTTCACCTTTTGAGTGCTGAACCTGCTGCCATCTCTAGCCCAAGGAGAGCGCCTCGCACCCGGTTATTCGAGACGTTTGATCCTGTCGTAATCGACGTTGTTTTCACTCAGTGCCTCTTCAACCTTTGCCCTGTCTGAAGGGATGAAGGTGAGACAGATTCCGCAATCCGAGCTGAGGTGGCGGGGAATGAGCCTCAGCTTGACCTGGATGCCGGCCTTCTTGGTGACGCTTTCCGCCCTTATTGCCTCGCTGGTCGAATGGAACAGAACCACGCACTTGTCGGCTTTCCGTTCTTGATCACGCTTCCTTCGCGATATCATTGACCGCCTCGATGGTCCGTTCGATATCTTCTTCCGTGTTGAAATATCCAATACTCAGCCTGACGGTACCCTCCGAGAAAGTCCCGATGGTCCGGTGTGCTGAGGGGGCACAGTGAAGGCCGACCCTGCACATGATGCCGTACACTTCGTCAAGCGTGAACCCTACCTCACTCGGCATAACGTTATCAACATTAAAAGAAACCGCGGCGACGCGGCTGGCGGTATCCCTTGGCCCGTACAGCGTTATGCCCGATAAGGACCGAAGCCCCTCAAGAAGCCTCTCAGTCAACGACATCTCATGTCGCCTTATCTTCTCGACCCCCTCCCGTAGTACGAAACCGACCCCTTCGCTTAACCCGGAGATACCAATGGTGTTCGGCGTGCCGCATTCGAGTTTATCGGGCAGAAAGTCGGGATGCACCTCCGACTCCGACCTGCTTCCGGTTCCACCTGTCTTGATTGGAATGAACTCATCCAGGGTCACGCGTTCACCTATGGCCAACCCCCCGGTTCCCTGGGGCCCCATCATGCTCTTGTGTCCGGTGAAGGCAAGGATGTCGATGCGGTCCGCCTGCAAGTCTATGGGGCATGAACCGCCTGTCTGTGCCGCGTCCACGAGAAAGAGAAGGCCGTGCTCCCCCGCAAGACCTCCAATCTCGGCCAGGGGCACAAGAGTGCCGGTGACGTTGGATCCATGGTTGACCACGATCATCCTGGTTTCTTTCTTGATTGCGCTCTCAACATCACGAACATCGAGGAACCCTTTGTTGTCGCAGGGAACGATCGTTATGCCCACCCCGCTTTTCTCGAGATCTCTCAGGGGTCTCATGATCGAGTTATGTTCCATGCTGCTGGTTATTACATGGTCGCCCGCTGTTAACAGGCCCCTCAGGGAGATGTTAAGCGCGTCCGTGGCGTTGGAGGTGAAGATAACCCGCAGGGGGTCATCCAGGTTAAAGAGGGCCGCTATTACTTCCCGTGCCCGGTACAATATACGACCGGCTTCTATGGATAGCCGGTGACCGGAGCGCCCGGGGCTCGCTCCGACTCCCACCTGGAAGCCGATCATGGCCTTACATACTTCACCGGGCTTGGGCCACGACGTAGCGGCATTATCCAGGTGGATAATCTCGTCTGCTGTGGAGTAAGGAGGTTCCATTGACCGGTGGACAGGCTACCTCCTGGTGATTGTCAGGAGATACTCTTCCTCCGCTTCAGTTTCTCTTGTCGTGACCGTCACTCCACTGCTGTATGTGTTGTAGGAGTAGGATTAGAATGAATCATCAAACTACAATGAGGTGAGAAATGACACCGATGATCAAGCTGATGGAGAGCCGGGCGATGATGTGGCTGTGCGGGTGCTTCGGGGATGGGCTGTGACTGGTGGGAATAATCACCGCGATCCTGAACAAGGACATCGCGGGCTTCACCCCGATTACCTGGATACTGCTGGCGATGGTCTTCTATATTTACTTCGTTATATCGATGCTGGCGCGCATACTCGCCACTTCGGTGGGCAAGGCCGCCAAAGGTTGAGTAACCTCGGCGGCGTTACCTGTAGGTCGCGACACGGAGTACGAGATTGAACGAATCCACATCCGGGCGGAACGCCTCAACCGCGAGAAGAGAGGAAAAGGACCGCGGTCCCATAGTCCTCACCGCGGTCATCGTCCTGCTTTTTCTCGTGCTCTCCGTGTTGTTCACCAGGCCGCTGCTTTCCGAGGGTGACCACGCCACCTACAAGGACCCCTACGACACCACGTTCCAGGCGTGGACACTGGCGTGGGACATCCACGCCCTATCTGAAAACCCGCTGGATTTCTTCAACGCGAACATCTACTACCCGAACCCGTACACACTCGCCTACTCCGAGCACCAGATAACTACCGCCGTGATGGCGATCCCGCTGATGGCCGCGACTGGAAACCCTATTCAGACCGCGAACTACATGCTGATATTCAACCTCTTTCTCTGTGCCCTGGGAGCGTATCTCCTGACGAAGCGCCTGACCGGGAACAGGACGGCGGGGGTGGTCGCCGGGATCATCTTCGCCTTCGCCCCGCCCCGGCTCGCCCACATGGGCCACCTCCAGCTCTCCGCCGCCTGCTGGATCCCGCTGTCTCTTCTCTTTCTTCACCGGTACTCGGAGGAGGGAAGAACACGTGACGCCGCCCTGTTTGCCCTGTTCTTCCTCCTCCAGACCCTGGCGACGTGGTATTACGGGGTAATCCTGGCGGTGGCGGTCCTCGCCTTCCTCCTGGTCCGGTTGATAATGGACAGGAGGAGCTTCACCGTGCGGTGGACCGGGGTGCTGTTGATATCCGTTCTACTGGCCATGGCCCTGACGGTGCCGTTCGCCCTTCCCTACCTGAGGATACAAAAGGACGAACCGCGCTTCGAGCGGGAGATAGGGGAGGTGGACCTCTTCTCCGCCGACGTGAGGGACTTCGCCATCGCCCCGCCCGAGAATCTCGTATGGGGCAGGCTGACCGCGGGCCTCAGGGAGACCACGGAAGAGCGGGGGGGCGAAACGGAGAGGTCCCTGTTCCTCGGCCTGGTACCGCTGGTCCTGGGGGTTGCCGGCGCTATCTATCTGTTTCACGGGGGAAAAGGAAAGGAGCGGTTCTACGTCCGGTACTACGTGGCTGTCGCCGCGGTCTCCTTCGTCCTGTGCCTGGGCAGCTCCCTGTACGCGTTCGGCCACAGGCTGGACTTGCCGATGCCTTACGAGCTCCTCTACTACGTCTTTCCGGGGTTCAAGGTCATAAGGGTCCCGGGGAGATTCGTCATACTGGTAATCCTGTCGCTGGCGGTCCTCTCCGGCTTCGCGGTGAAAACGGTGATCGCCCGGGCGTCGTCGGGGCGAGGTGCCACGGCAGGTGCCGCGGCGGCACTGCTCATCGTGGGCCTCCTGCTGGTAGACCTCATGTCGTCAAGCCTCCCCATGTACAGGGTCCCGCTCGAGGACGAATTCCCTCCAGTCTACACGTGGCTGGGGGAGCAGGAGGGGGAGGCCCCCACAGTGGAGATGCCCCTGGCGGAGTACGACGAGGACACGTTCGAGTGGGGGTTGCAGTACGAGGAGACATGGCCGCAGAGGGAGCCGATGAGGACGTATTACTCCACGCTCCACTGGAAGAAGATATTCAACGGCTACAGCGGCTTCATACCGCCTTCCTACTACGAAGGCGTCTTCGCGGCGAGGGATTTCCCGTCGAGTGAGGCGATCGACTTCTTCAAGGCGGAGGGGGTCGAGTACATGATAGTCCACGGCGGTCAGTATGACCCCGCAACTCTTCAGAGAATCATCGAGTGGGAAAGAAGCCACGATGATATGGAACTCGTGGAGAGGTTTGGCGACGACTACGTCTACCGCTTAGAGAAGTAGCCCCCGGGTTGCGTCTGGTGCCTGTCACCATCTTGCGTTGGAGCCGGAGTCCTGCTTTACCCATGTGTACGAGACGTCCGCGCGGGCCGCCACAGGCAAGAGAAGCAGGCATGACAAGACTAGGATAACCCCGCAGGGAACGCGCCGGACAAGTCCGCTGCGGCGGGATAGTGTTTACGGCGAGATTCCATTAGTATTCGTCTCATGTATCGAGTTCTTTCCGCATACCGGGCATCGCCGGCCTTGAAGGTTATACAGTGACGGGCCGGGCGGCGTTGCCACGCGAGGCCGGGGTCGTGGTGATAGGCGGCGGGGTTATCGGTTGCTCCATCGCCAGGGAGGTCACCAGGTACACGCCTGACGTAGTCATCCTGGAGAAAGAGGCCGACGTCGCCGACGGCACCAGCAAGGCTAACAACGCCGAGGTTCACAGCGGCATCGGGGAGAAGCACGGCACGCTCAAGCAGAAATTGAACGTCCGGGGGAACCGGATGTACGAAGAGTTTGTGAAGGGCCTCGGGGTTGATTTCAAGCGGCAGGGCCTCCTCATCGTGATCACCCCCCGCTCCCTCCCCGACCGGGTGACCGGGCGGCTTCCCGCCCTTAGAAGACAACTGCTGAAGGAGTTGGTGCCCCGGCTGATCCTCTTGAGCGGAAAGAGGAAGGGCATACCGGGGCAGCGCATCGTGGGGCGCGAGGAGATCTTCCGAATGGAGCCCAACGTAACCCGGGAGGCGATAGTGGGCGTCCACGATCCCACCTATGGGCTGGTGTCCCCGTACAAGCTGACCATAGCCCTGGCGGAGCACGCAATCATAAACGGGGCGAAGGTTTTTCTGGACACCGAGGTGACCGGCGTGAACGTGGAAGGCGGGAGGGTGAAGGGGGTCGTCACCGACCGGGGAGAGATAAGCGCCCCCATCGTGGTCAATGCCGCCGGCGTCTTCGCCGACGACGTGGCCGACATGGCCGGTGCCGGCGGCTTCAAGATACACCCCCGAAAGGGGGCTACCCTGATATTCGACAAGGAAACCACCACCGAGTACGTGCGCGGCAGCGTGGCGGAAGCCAAGCTGTTCGTAAAGAAGAAGAGCAAGGGTGGAGGCGGGATGCCCACCATCGAGGGCAACCTGCAACTGGGCCCCACCGCCATCGAGGTGGACGACAAGAACGACACCTCCATCTCCGCCGGGGAGATAGAGGAGATATTCGAGAGGTTCCACTACCTGCTGCCCGATTTCCCCCGAAGATCGGTGATAGCGGCGTTCAGCGGCGTGCGCGCGCCAACCACCGACGAGGACTTCATTATCGGACCATCCGACACCGCCCACGGCTTCGTGAACGTGGCCGGAATGCAGTCTCCCGGCCTGGCATCCGCCCCCGCGGTGGCCCAGATGGTTCTGGAGATATTGCAGGACCTCGGGGTTCCGTCGGAGCCCAGGCCCGGCTTTGATCCCGTAAGGCCCACGCCGGCGCTCTTCGCCGACCAGGACCGGAAAGGTCGGGAGCGCCTCATAAAGGAGGACAGGCGCCACGGGCACGTGATCTGCCGCTGCGAGCAGGTGACCGAGGCGGACGTGGTGAACGCCATCCACGGGATAGTGCCCGCTACCAACATGGACGCGGTGAAGCGGAGGACCCGGGCGGGCATGGGAAGGTGTCACGGGGGGTTCTGCGGAAACCGGGTGGCGGCGATCATCGCCCGCGAACTGTGGATGCCGGTAACCGCGGTGACCAAGGACGGCGGGGGGTCCCGCCTGTTCGCGGGGGAGACAAAGCACTTCCTGGAGGAAATCGGTTAGATGAAGAAGATAAGGAGGCCGGACGTCGCGGTCATAGGGGCGGGCCCCGCGGGGCTTGCCGCGGCTATCGCCGCCTATCGGGCCGGCATGGAAGACGTCATGCTCATCGAGCGGGACATGGAACTGGGGGGGATACTGCCTCAGTGCATCCACGACGGCTTCGGCTCTATCGTGTTCAAGGAGGCGCTCACCGGCCCCCAGTACGCCCAGCGGTACATCGACGAGCTGGGCGGGACCGACGTCGAGGCGAAGCTGAACACGCTTGTACTGGACATCAGCCCCAAGCGGCGCATCACCGCGGTGAACGCCCGTGAGGGGATAATCGACATCCAGCCCAAGGCGATCGTACTGGCCATGGGGTGCAGGGAGCGCACCCGCCACCAGATACTCCTCCCCGGCTACCGCCCGGCGGGGGTGGTAAACGCCGGGCTGGCGCAGCGCTACATCAACATCGAGGGGCTGATGCCGGGCAGGAAGATGGTCATCTTGGGGTCGGGGGACATTGGCCTCATCATGGCCAGGAGGGTCACGCTGGAGGGAGCGGAGGTGGCGGGGGTGTTTGAGCTGATGGATCACCCCGGGGGGATCACCAGGAACGTGGTCCAGTGCCTGCACGACTTCGATATACCGCTGCACCTCTCGCATACCGTCACGTTTATACACGGGAAGAAGAGGGTGGAGGGGGTCTCGGTGGCCGAGGTGGACAGCGAGTTCAAGCCGATAAAGGACACGGAGCGCTTCGTCCCATGCGACACGCTCATGCTCTCGGTAGGCCTTATCCCGGAGAACGAGATATCCAAGAAGGCGGGCGTGGAGCTGGACCCGGTTACCGGCGGGCCGGTGGTTGACGAGCGGATGGGGACGTCCGTTCCCGGGATGTTCTCCGCCGGCAACGTGGTGAACGTCTTCGACCTGGTGGACTACGTCTCCCGGAGCGCGGAAGACGCGGGGGAAGGCGCCGCGGAGTACGTGCGGAAGCCGGGCAGGAGGAAGAAGCCAATTCGGGTGGTCCCCGGGGAGAACGTGAAGTACGTGGTGCCGCAACTGGTCCGCGACACCGGCCGCGACATGAGCTTCTACTTCCGGGTGGAGCGCCCCCAGCGGTCGGTCGCGATCCAGGTGCTTGCCGGCGGCGAGGTGCTCACTCGGCGCAAGGCGAAGATGGTCCTGCCCCCGGAGATGATCAAGGCGGACATCTCCCCCGGGGACTTCGGTGGCCGGGGGAAGGTCGGCCCCATCTCCGTGGAGGTGGTTTCAGATGAAGAGTAAGCACGCCTTCATCTGCATTAGCTGCCCCCTTGGCTGCTCGCTCGAGCTTATCGAGGAGAACGGCGAGGTGTTGGAGGTTACCGGTGCCGACTGCAAGATAGGCGAGAGGTACGCCGCCGAGGAGTTCAAGGACCCCCGCCGGGTGGTGACCACCACGGTGAGGGTGAAAGGGGGCACGCTCCCGCTCCTGCCTGTGAGGACTACCGACGCGATACCGAAGGGACTGGTGGTGGACGCGGTCAGGGCACTTGACGGGGTGGAGGTCGAAGCCCCGGTGGAGGACGGGCAGGTGATCTGCTCCGATATCCTCGAAACCGGGGTGGATGT
>JAHIPE010000227.1 GCA_018894655.1 Actinomycetota bacterium | reverse complement strand
CACCTTCTCGATGGCGTTCGACAAGACAAGCCTCCTTTTCATCTTCGGGCTTTTCCTTCCGCTTGGCGCGTTGCTGGGCTGGCTGGGTGAGAAGCGCGCCAGCACCGGCCTGTGGCTGTGAGCGCTCCCGGTATCTCCACAGCGCCGCCTGACCTGACCGTGACCGGTACCACGTGACCGTTGATGTCTGTTATCATATGCGTGCAAGTCTCTTGTCTGGAGGTTAGTAATGGAGATGCTCGCAGTGTTGATAGAGTGGTGCAGCAGGTGGACGATCGTGATGTTCGCCGCCCTGGTGCTGGCGATTATCCTGGGGACCTGGGCCGGGGCGGTCGCCTCCCGCAAGGGCCGGAGCATGCAAGCGTGGTTCCTGGTCGGGTTCTTTGTGCCGGTCATAGGGCTGATCATCATCTACGTCTTGAAGCCGGTGAAACCGGCGCAGGGCGAGAAGAAAGAGTAAACGGCAACAGGGTACGGGGCCAGGCCTCAATACCTGCATTCACACAGAATCAAGGTCGTTTCGATGTCACCGCAAATAAGCGGAGCACGAGCAACCGCACATAAGCAAGCAAAGTCCAATCATCCAAGCTGGTGCCGAAGGCCGGACTCGAACCGGCACGGGGACTAACCCCACTGGTTTTTGAGACCAGCGCGTCTACCATTCCGCCACTTCGGCAATGCCTATGGGATATTATAACAAGTAGCGGGGTGTTCCCCGTACTTTATCGGAACCCGCGCGAATGATGTGCGAACTACAACGTGGGGGCAAGTTTGGCGAAACATAGAAAGGTGCTGCTGCTGGACGGCAATAGCCTTGCCTACAGGGCTTTTTACGCCCTCCCCGATACGATGACCACCGCGGACGGGCAGCCCACCAACGCGGTCTACGGATTCACCAGCATGCTGTTCAAGGTGATTGACGAGGAGAAGCCGGACTCGGTGATAGTAGCGTTCGACATCTCCCGCAAGGACCTGAAGAGAACACGGGAGTACCCGGAGTACAAGGCGCACCGCCCCGCCATGCCGGACGAGCTTCGAACCCAGCTGTCGATGATCGAGGAGCTGCTGGAGCACATGAGGATACCAGTTGTCAGGGCACCGGGGTACGAGGCCGATGATGTCCTGGGGACCGTGGCTGTGGATGTTGCCGGCCGCGGTGATGAGGCGATGATCGTCACCGGCGACAGAGACACTCTGCAACTGGTGCAAGACGGGGTGAGGGTGCTCATGACCGGAAAGGGTATAAGCGAGACCCGGTTATACGACCGGGACGCGGTTGAGGAGGAGTACGGGGTCCCGCCCGAGAAGCTGCCGGAGATCGCCGGGCTCAAGGGAGACTCCTCGGACAACATACCGGGGGTCCCGGGCATAGGGGCAAAAGGCGCGTCGGCCCTCATAGGGGAGTACGGGTCGCTGGAACGCCTCTATGACCATCTCGAAGAGGTCACCGGCCCCAAGAGAAAGCTGTCCCTCGAGGAGAACCAGGAGCAGGCGTTCCTGTCCAGGCAGCTGGCCACCATAGAGACGGATGTACCGATGGAGCTCGATGTGGGCGAGGTCCAGCTTGGGAGATGGGATGCCGGCGAGGTGCTGGAGTACCTGTCGTCGCTTCAATTAAAGAGGCTCGCCCGGAGGTTCGTCGAGATGTACGGCGAGGAGCCCGGGCTCCAGGCGAGGGTATCGGGAGACGAGTTGTCGTACCGGGTGGTGGACCCCGGCGACCGGGAGTCGCTGGACTCCTTTCTAACCGGCGCTCGCGATGCCGGGGCGGTCGCTGTGGCCGCTTCGCTTTCCGGGGATGGCTACTGCGATGTTCAGTTGGAGGCGATTGCGCTGGCTACCGGAAACGCAGCACTGGTTGCAGTCGCAGGTGAGGATGGCGACGAGATGGCGCTGGGTACGGTCGGCGATATCCTGCACTCCGGGGAGATTGAGAAGTGGTTCCACGGTGCCAAGGTGACGCTGGAAGCCCTGGACAAGAACGGGATGACCGTGCGCAACCTGGCGTTCGACACCGAGGTGGCCGCCTACCTGGAGAACCCCTCACTGGGGACATGCTTTCTTGCGGACATCTGGGAGAGGAACGTGGGAGCAACGGTACTGGTGGACGGCGAGTCGGTGGCGGTCCGCGAGCAGGAATCGTTGCTGGTCCAGGACGAAGGCGAGGAGAGGCTTCGCCTTGCGACCGGGGCAGCACGCGTCTTCAACCTGAAACCGGTAGTCGAGGGTAAGATAGCCGACCTGGGGATGACGGACCTCTTCCGAGATATCGAGATGCCGCTCATACCTGTGCTCAAGGACATGGAAGAGACCGGTGTGGCCCTGGACAGTGAGGTGGCGGGTGAGCTGGCGGACGAGGCCGGCCGGGCTATGGCGGAGCTGGAGGAGGAGATATTCCAGCTGGCCGGGCATGAGTTTAACGTGGGCTCAACCAGGCAACTGGGTCGTGTCCTTTTCGAGGAGATGGGAATACCCCCGGTCAAGAAGGCCAAGACCGGGTACTCCACCGACTCCTCGGTGCTCGAGTCCCTCAGGGATGAATGGGAGATAGCCGGAAAGGTGATGGCTTACAGGGAGTACGCCAAGCTGAAGTCCACGTACTACGACGCGTTGCCGAAGCTCGTCTGCCGGGAGAGCGGCAGGATACACTGCTCGTTCAACCAGACCGCCACCGCCACCGGGAGGATCTCCTCGAGCAACCCCAATCTGCAGAACATCCCGGTGCGAACCCAGGACGGGAAGCGGATCAGAAAGGCTTTCATACCCGGCAGGCCGGGGTGGAAGATGCTTGTCGCCGATTACTCACAGATAGAACTGCGGATACTTGCCCATCTATCGGGAGACGAGCAGTTGATCGGCGCGTTCGTCTCCGGGGCCGACGTCCACCGCCAGACCGCCGCGGAGATCTTCGGCGTTGAGGAGGGGGAAGTCACCAGCGAGATGCGGCGGAAGGCCAAGGTGGTGAACTTCGGGATAATCTACGGCATGGGCCAGTACGGGCTGTCGTCGCGGCTGGGGATAACCATCGAGCGGGCGGTGGGGTACATCGATACCTACTTCGAGAGGTACCAGGGCGTAAGGGAGTACAGGGAGAGGTGCGTAGCCGAGGCGGAGAAGAGGGGATACGCGGAGACGCTCTTGGGGAGGCGCAGGCGCATCCCTGAGCTGGCAAGCAGCAAGCGGCATATCAGGGAGCTGGGGGAAAGGCTGGCGGTGAATACACCCATCCAGGGGACAGCCGCCGATATCATCAAGAAGGCCATGGACGACGTAGCCTCGGCCATGGAGGATCGTGATTTCCTGAGCCGGATGACCATGCAGATACACGACGAGCTCGTATTCGACGTGGCTCCCGGTGAGGGCGATGAGTTGACCTCCCTGGTGAGCGGGCTCATGACCGGGGTCCTTGAACTGCGCGTCCCCCTGGAGGTGGAGGCCGGCCTGTTCGAAAATTGGGGGCAGGCTAAATAGGAGTCCGGGGGAGGCCCCGCGGCACGCGGTTGCCCGTTGCCGGGCAGCCGGATGGTTACTTGCGGCGATATAACGTATGTGCTATTCATATCAACGTACATGTCCGCAACAGGGAAGGAAAACCAAGATGGAAGACGAGACGGGACCCGAAGAGTACATAGAGCAGTTGGAAGAAGAAGAGGAGGATTTACTGACCGGGAAAGAGGCGCGTGAATCGCTGGCCGGATTGGGATTGGACCCCGAGGAAAGCCAAAAAGTGCCCGATTACGACGGCACCATAAAGATATTCAACGAAGGCGATATCGTAAGCGGTTCAGTGGTCAAGGTGGACAAGGAAGAGGTCCTGCTGGACATCGGCTACAAGTCCGAGGGAGTAATACCGGCGCGTGAGCTGTCCATCCGCTACGACGCCAAGACATCGGACCTGGTATCACCAGGAGACGAGCTTGAGGCCCTGGTCCTGCAGAAAGAGGACAAGGAGGGCCGGCTTATACTGTCCAAGAAGAGGGCCCAGTACGAGAGGGCCTGGGGCAATATCGAGCGCGTCAAGGAAGAGGGCGGCGTGGTTGAAGGAGAGGTGATAGAGGTCGTCAAGGGCGGTCTCATACTGGACATCGGCCTGCGCGGGTTCCTGCCGGCGTCGCTCGTTGACCTGAGGCGGGTAAAGGACCTGAACCAGTTCATAGGCCAGAAGCTCGAGGCGAAGATAATAGAGCTCGACAAGAACCGGAATAACGTGGTTCTCTCACGACGGGCGCACCTGGAGGTACAGAAGTCCTCCGAGAGGAAGGAGTTCCTCCAGCAGTTGGAGAAGGGGACGAAGCGCAAGGGGAACGTCAGCAGTATCGTGAACTTCGGCGCGTTCGTGGACCTGGGTGGAGTAGACGGGTTGATCCACATCTCGGAACTCTCCTGGAGCCACGTCGATCACCCCTCGGAGGTCCTTGCTGCAGGAGATGACGTGGAGGTTGAAATCCTGGACGTGGATCTGGAGAGGGAACGCGTGTCACTCTCGCTCAAGAAAGCGCAGGAAGACCCCTGGGAGAAGCTCAGCAAAGAGAAGCCGGCGGGTTCAACGGTCCATGGCAAGGTCACAAAGCTGGTCCCGTTCGGGGCGTTCGTGGAGATCGCTCCAGGTGTAGAGGGGCTGGTTCACATCTCCGAGCTTGCCTGGGAGCATGTAGAGTTCCCCGAGGAGGTAGTGACGGTTGGTGATGAGATCGACGCCAAGATAATCGATGTAGACCTGAACCGGAGGAGGATCAGCCTGAGCCTGAAGCAGATAACCGGGCCTGGCGAGGCGGAGTACCTGGAGTACGGTACCGAACCGGAGGCCGGGACGGAGCCGGTGACCGAGCCGGTGACCAAGCCCGAGCCCGAGCCGGAACTCGAGCCGAAGCCTGAGCCCGAGCCGGAACTGGTAGAGGCTGAGGAGTTCGAGGAGCAGGTGTCGGGTACGACACCCGTGGTAGAGGCCGAGGAAAGGCCGGCGCTGGCGGAGATAGCGTCTAAAGCCGCCGAGATAGCCGCCGAGGTAGGCCGGATTGAGTCCCAGCTCGCGTCTCCCGAGTATAAGGAAACCCCGGTGGCCGAGGTAGTGGAACCCCCGGTTGAGCCGGTGGTTGAGGAGGAGCCGGTGGCCGAGGTAGACGTGGCCTCCACCACGCCTGAGGAGGCGGAAGCCGCCGTGGGGCAAGAGGAAGCCGGAGAGGAGGAAGCGCCGGAGGAGCCCGCGGTGGAGGACGGCTCGCTGGAGTCAGTTCTTGCCGACATGAAGAAAAAGGGCCAGCAGCCTTAAGGCGGAGAACGCAGTGGGTAACTCTGGGAGTGGGGGGTATCCATTTAGTTCCACCAGACACAATTTGTTGTGTATCAAGCCTGTTTCTCTTCTTACTCACTACCATATATTTCCTCCTCCCCCTCGCAGGGGGAGGATTGAGGTGGAACCTTCCCCCCAGAGGGGGGAAGGATAAGGGGATTACCTTCCCCCCCAGAGCTTGATGGGGGTCTCAACCATCAATCATGGGACAAAGCTAAAGGTTAGCAAGTGGAGCTAAATGGATACCCCCCATCTGGGATATGGGGGCCTGCCGCTGAGGGCCTCCTCATTGTCGGCCTGACCGGCGGGATAGCAACTGGGAAGACGGAGGTTACATCTCGGCTCATTTCACTCGGGGCGATGGTGGTAGACGCCGACCGGGTCGCCCGCGATGTGACACTTCCCGGCACCGAAGTATACAAACGGATAGTCGATGAGTTCGGGCCGGAGATACTGGACACCAACGGCGGGATAGACCGCCCGGCGCTGGCCGGGAAGGTCTTTGGTAACGAGTCAAGGCGGCGGTTGCTTAACAGCATCACTCACCCGGCGATCTTCGCCGAGATCATCCGGAGGGTACAGGAGTACGGCGAAAGGCGTGGGCCCGGGGAAGTGCCTGCGGTGGTTATCGACGCGGCGTTGATAGTCGATGTCGGGGCCTCCGGGATGTTCGACCTCATCATCGTGGTGACTGCCGACGAGGAGACGAGAATCAGGCGCCTTACCGGCCCGAGGGGGATGTCCGAGGAGGACGCCCGTGGCCGCGTGGCCTCCCAGATCGCGGACTCCGGGCGGCTTGCTTCAGGGGACATAGTCATCGAGAACAAAGGGAGCATCGATGAACTCGAGGAAACGGTTGATAGTGTCTGGGACGAGGTGGCGCGCCGAGCCCGCTCGCGTCGCTAAGGGGCCTTCTGTTCCTCCTCGATGCTGGACAGGAACGGGAACATCATCCTGAGACGGTACTCGATCTCGTGGTCTATCTCGGCCATGAACATCTCGTAGACCGGGCAGCCCATCTGCAGGCACAGCAACATGCTCCTGGACCCGCGAGGGTTGGATACCTCCCAGCACTTCATGTCCTCTTTGAACGCCTTGCAGTTAAGGTACTGGGCCGCGGAGCACTTCTTAATTTCCCAGCATTTCTTCTCATCGATCATATCGGCCCCAAACTAGCATTAATGCAGGGGGTGGTCAACCGCAAACCGCCAAACAGTGGGGTCAGCGCCTTAAAGCAGTGGCCGACATTAAACGTCATGGCGAGAAGGCCTGAACATCCTTCCTGAATTTTCAAGAGGATTTATGTGTCTTACCGCAGTTCATACTCCCTTCCTTGTTCGATCATTGACCATATCACTCGCACCAAATGCCTACCCAGGCACCTGATCGCCTGGTTGTG
>JAHIPE010000226.1 GCA_018894655.1 Actinomycetota bacterium | reverse complement strand
GGCTTGAGGGCGGTCTCTTAGGCCACTCGGATCCGCGCCTGAGAGACGCGGCTCAAATCGTGTTTGGGCTTGAGGGCGGTCTCTTAGGCCGCCCGGATCCGCGCCTGAGAGACGCGGCTCAAATTGTGTTGTGAGTAGGGGTAGACGATGGTCAAGGAGGAATGAAGATGCCTGTTTTCGAGGAAGTCAGGGCAGTGATAGCGGAGGTGCTCGGGGTCGAGGAGGACAAGATAGGTGCCACTACCGGCCTGGTGGCCGAACTGGACGCCGACTCGCTGGATATCGTGGAGATAGACGGCATCCTGGAGGAGAAGTACGGGATCGAGATAACCGATGACGACCTGGAGGGCATGGAGTGCCTCCAGGATATCGTGGACTACGTTGAAGGGCGCGTTAAAGTCAAGTAGGCAAAGTGGTCGGGAGTGATCGATGTAAGAGGAGTGATCGATGTGAGAGATAAGGTGGACCGCGTCATGATACCCAGCGGGTGGCCCGGCGCCGCTCCGGCCGGCCGCGGTGGCGTGGCATCCCTGCTGTGGCCGTTAGCGGGAGTCGCCGCGTTCGCGGCCCTCACCGCGGTGGGTGCCCGCCTGGTGGTCTTACGTGAACCGGTACCGGTGACCCTCCAGGTGTACTTCGTCCTGGCGGCAGGGATGGCGCTGGGTAGCAGGAGGGGCGCCCTCAGCCAGCTTGCCTACCTCGGCCTGGGGATGTCTGGTGTACCCGTGTTCGCGTCCCCCCCGCACGCCGGCGCCGGATACTTCCTGGGGCCCACCGGGGGCTACCTGGTGGGATTTGTCGCGGCCGCCTACGTTGCCGGGCTCTGCGTCGAGAGGTGGGGGAAAACATTGGAGGGGGGGCAGCGCGTGATACTGTTCACCGTGGCCGGGCTTGCCGGGCTGGTGGCGCTGTACTTGCCCGGCCTGGCGTGGCTGACCGTGTGGATGATGCTTTGGGGGGGTGGAGGTGGCTTCGCCGGGTCGCTCGCTTGCGCCTGGGCTTCAGGCGTAGCCCCGTTCCTGGCCCTGGACTCGTTGAAGGCGGCCGCCTCATCCCTGTCGGTGGTCTTGTGTAGCCGCCGCTTGTCTGACAGGTAGGGGCTTGCCCCCGTGAAACCACTTGACCACAGGATTCGTATTGAGACAATAGAGCACTGATACCGATCGGTTATATACGAAAAGGACGGGCATGCCCGGCAGGAAGTTGTCCAGGGACGGGCGTGAGGACGCGCGCCTCGTAAAAAGCTGCCGACAGGGTGATATCGAAGCGTTCTCCACCCTGGTCAGCAAGTACCAGGACTCGCTCTACAATGTCGCCTACCGGATGGTTGGAGACAGGGAGGAGGCGCGGGACGTCGCCCAGGAGGCGTTCATCAAGGCGTACAAGGGGATCGAAACGTTTGACTCGAGAATGCCTTTTCGGTCGTGGCTCTACAGAATCGGCAAAAACACCGCGATAGACCACCTGCGCCGCGGCGCGAAGGCAAAGGACGTCTCTATCGACGCGGCGTTCTCCCCGAACGTGAGGGAGGGTCGGGCGGCGGCTTCGGGTGTAGAGGCGGAACCGCCTGACCCGGCAGCCGATAACCCGGAGGATGTGACGGTGACCAGAGAGGTACAGGAGATCGTGCGGAGAGCCGTTGACCGGCTTCCCGAGAACTACAGGGCGGTGATCGTTCTCCATCACCTCGAGGGGATGACGTTCGGGGAGGTAGGAAAGGTGATGGGGGTGCCGAGGAATACCGCCAAAACGTGGGCGCACAGGGCGAGAGGGATGCTCTGTGAAGCCCTGGAAGGAGTGATGTAGCGTGAAAGGAAAGAGGCATTTCTATAGGTCCAGGACGACGAGGGCTGTTGTCAGGGCCCTGGACGATATGCAACGGATTCAGGCGCCGGACGGCTTCCAGGAGGCGGTGATGGCCCGGCTTATGCTTGGCGTGCCTTTCGAGGTCGAGGTGGAGGAGCAGCCCCACGGGCACCGGGGGCTCCTCGTGTTCGCGGGAGCAGCCGGAGTAGGCGTGGGGGTGGCGATAGGGCTGGCGGTCTGGAGGTACATCGCCGGTCACGAGGGAGACGAGAACATGGCCGCTATCGGTTCCGCGTGAGGAGAGGAATCAGCGCATGAACAGCAAGGCCACCGGGGACACCGGGAAAGACGGATTCCTCGCCGTCATAGGGGCGGGCGCCTGGGGAACGACGCTGGCGGCGGTCCAGGCGGCGAACTTCCACCGGGTGAACCTCTTTACCGTGGAGCCGGACACCTGCGAGGAGATCGCCAGGTTCCACAAGAGCGAGCGGTACACGGGCGAATTTCAGATACCGGTGAACGTCATGCCGACCACGTCGCTCGCCCGCGCGGTGGAGGGCGTGTCCTGGTTGATAGTCGCCGTTCCGTCGCACGCCGCGCGGGATGTCGCCTCTCGCCTCAAGAGCGTTCTTGCCCCGACGGCGCGGGTGGTGCTTGCCACGAAGGGGTTGGAGAAGGATACCGGCCTGCTCAGCCTGGAGGTGTTCAGGCAGGAGTTCGGCGTCTCGGGGAAGCGCGACCCTGACGAACCGTTCGTTCTCACCGGCCCCAACCTGTCCGGTGATATACGGCGCGGCCTCCCGTCGGTGGCGGTCCTGGCGGGCCTGGACGCCGGGGCGGTGCGCCGCGGTGTTGACCGGCTGACCCACCCGCTGCTGTCGCTCGCCCCGTACCACGATCCACTGGGCGCGCAGGCGGCGGGCGCCCTCAAGAACGTCTACGCTGTGGGCTGCGGCATGGCCTACGGGCTGGATTGGGGTGACAACGTTGCCGCGGCGATAATCTGGAGGGGGCTGGAGGAGACCGCAAGGTTCGCGGAGGCGATCGGAGGAGACCCCGCGGTCGCGGTGACCCCGGCGGGGGTCGGTGATTTCGTGGCTACGTGCACGTCGCGCTCGAGCAGGAACCACGACCTGGGCCGCCGGATGGCCGGGGACCTCTCGGGGAACGAAGGCGTTCGGGGTGTACGGGAGGGCGCCGGCACCGCGCGGGAGGCGCTGAATCGTAGTCGGCCCCTGGGGTTGACACTGGAACTGCTGGAGGCGACGTGTTCCGTAATGGCCGGGATACGGCCGCCGGAGGCTATCCTCCAGGCCGCCTGTTGCGCCTCGCCCGGTGGCACAGGCCTGGAGGATGCCCAGAGGAGCAGGCGGGTGGAGGCGTGGGCTAACGCGCGCGGCCTGCGGCGTGTGCTGGAGGTGGCCGTGGAATGAGAGTCGGCGTTCCCAGGGCGTTACTGTTTCACCATTACGGCGACTGCTGGATTTCCTTCCTGGAGGCCCTCGGCGTAGAGGCGGTGCTGTCCGAGCCTACATCCGGTGACACCGTCAACGCGGGCGTGCTCCACGCCGACAACGAGACCTGCTTGCCGGTCAAGGTCTTCTCCGGGCATCTCATGGAACTGAAGGATGAAGTCGACGTGATCCTGGTGCCGCGGGTCATCAGCCAGGGATACGGTACGTGCTCGTGCCCCAAGTTCCTGGGACTGCCCGACATGGCCCGCTCCCTGGCACCCGGCCTGCCGCCGGTGCTGTCTCCGGCGATGGACCTGGGGGACCGCCGTTTCCTGTGGGTGCGCGACTGGTACAAGGTGGGTCGCACCCTCGGACGCGGCAGGTTCACCTCGGCCGCGGCGGTAAGGAGCCTGCTCGACAGCCTCAGGAGGCACGATGCAGAGAGCGGTTGTGAGAGCCGGGACGGCGGCGCGCTTTCGGTGGGAGTCGCGGGGCACTTCTATAACGTGAACGACCCCCACGTATCACTCCGGCTGGTGGAACGGCTAGAAGGGATGGGGGCGAGCGCCCTGACCATCGAGCAGTCCAGCGAACGTGAGGCGAGGCGCCATGCCGCGGCTCTGCCACGAAAGGTCTACTGGGGGTTCGAGCAGCGACTGGCGGGAGCGGTGCTCCACTGGAGCAGGACCGCGTCAGTCTCCGGGATAATATTTCTCACCTCTTTCGCCTGCGGCCCCGGGTCATTCATAGGCGCCCTGCTGGAGGACGAACTGGCGCGGGAGGGGTCCGTCCCGTTCATGACCATTACCCTGGACGAGCACTCGGCGGAGGCGGGGCTGGTGACCCGGCTGGAGGCGTTCACAGATATGCTTCGCCGTGTCCCCCGGGGGTCGCGAACTTTTGCCGTACCCGAAAGGGGTGCCGGCCTGTGAGGGTATCCACTCCGCGCATGGGGAACCTGCCGTTGATCGTCGAGGACCTCGCCTGTAGGTTCGGCATCGACTACATAGAGCCCCCGGTGTTCAGCGAGGAGACGGTGCGCATAGGCGCGTCCCTCGCCCCCGAGTTCGCATGCCTGCCGCTCAAGGCGGTGGTGGGAACGTTCGTACAGGCCCTCGAGGCGGGGGCGGATACCCTCCTCATGGGAGGAGGTTCCGGGCCGTGCCGCTTTGGTTATTACGCGGAGATACAGCGGCGGATACTGGAGAAGGAAGGGTACCGGTTCAAGCTGATAATACTCGATCCGCCCTCGACATCACTCAAGGCAGCCTACTCCGGCCTGCGAAGCATCGTACCGCCGGACGTCGCGCGATTCGGCACGCTGGTGCGCGAGCTCAGGAGGGCGCTCGCCAAGGTCGTCGTTTTCGACGAGATAGAGAAGTGGGGGCTGGCCTTGAAGGGGCGGGAGGCGGAGCCGGGGTCGGTCGAGCGCGCCGCCGAGGAGGCGTGCTCGGTGACCGCGGCCGCTTTCACAGGGAAGGAGATACGGCGGGCGCGCCGAGAGGTCCAGCAGTTGTTCGAGAACGTCGGGTTGGATGATGACCGGCAGTGCTTGAGGATCGGGGTGGTGGGGGAGATATTCGTGGTGCTGGAGCCGTACTTCAACTTCGACATCGGGAACTGGCTCGGGAAGCGGGGCGTGGTGGTGGAGCGCTCCGTGCATATAGCGGACACGGCGTACCCCGGTGGGCGAAACCCGGTCTTCGGCTACGACGAGCGCCAGGTGGCACGTGCCGCCGCCCCCTATCTTACCCACGAGGTGGGCGGCGACGGCCTCCTTTCGGTGGGGGCCACCGCTATCTTCGCGCGCCGCGGCTTTGACGCGGTAATACACTTTCTGCCGTTCACCTGCATGCCCGAGGTCATAGCCAAGAGCGTTCTCGCCCGGGTGTCGGAGGAGATGGGCATCCCGGTGCTTTCTTTGACAATTGATGAGCAGACAGGGCGGGCCGGAGTGGAGACACGCCTGGAGGCCCTGCTCGACCTGGCCCGGAGCAAGAGGAGACGTGAAACCATCCCGCTTGAGGGGAGGTTCTCAACCTCCCCGACCGGTGACCTGAGCTTGAGGGGAGGTTCTCAACCTCCCTGACCGGTGACCTGAGCTTGAGGGGAGGTTCTCAACCTCCCTGACCGGCTGATGTTAGTGATTACTTGTGGCGACCTGAGGAGGGAAGTGAGTTGGAGAGGACAATGAAGCGTGAGGGTGGCCTGGAAGAGGCTCGGCTGGATTACGGGGAGACCGCCAGCCTGGTGAATGCCATGTTTGCCTTTAAGCCGAACCCGGCGACGGGCATCCTGATTAGAGCCCTGTCACGGTTTATGCGCCCGCTGGAGCACGGGTCGTCTCACGGGAGGACCCTCGACGGCGAGCCGCACCACCCAAGCTGGGTCATAGCCGGTAACCTGACCGTATTCGCGCTGCCCAGTTCCCGCTACCGCCGCAAGGTTGTTCTCGCCGCCAGGTTGAGGCACCGCGGCGACATCAACATCGTCGAGGTGGGCCGGGGGAACGGGGACGGGAAGTCACGCCCGAACTCGGGAAACCCGAAGAGCCGGCGGCGCATGACCCATGAGTTTGCCACCCTGGACCTGTCGACGATATCCGACTACAAGGGCCGGGCGGAGAACGGCAACGGCCTGGAGGCGCTGGTGGCGATACAGCGGCAGAGCCTTTCACCCATAACCGTGGTTCCCGTCGCACGGACCTCTCACCAGCTTACACCGGACGCCCCGCCGGCGTCGGTCACCTCGCGCCTGTCGCACGTCGCCCCGTGGAATCTTGTGAGGAAGGCCACATCCATGTTCCGCACACTCCGCACCGCGCGGGTCAAGAACTGCAAGCCGCTTGTGCTCTCCCAGTGGCTCGAGGGCTCCCGTGGGGACGCGGTAGACCTCGCCGGGGATAGTGAGGCGCTCCGGGTGAAGCTTAGGGGGGCGGTCGAGTCGGAGCGCCGCGCCTGCGCGGGCCCGCCGAAGGAGCCTGTACGGGATGTGAAGAGAAGGGTTCTCTGCGACCCGATCCTCGCGGCGTACGTGCAGGAGTACTCGCTGGAGATGGCGATCCCCCGCGAGGACGCGCTGGGGGAGGCGCAAGGTTATATCGAAGAGATAGCGTCGGATTACCGGGTGGGAGTTGTGCGCTGGTTCGCCCGCTTCATCGATTTTCTCTTCAGCCGCTTCCTCGACGGGCTGGAGATCGACCGCCGTGGGATACGGTTCCTCTCCGAGTGCGACAGCCGCAACCGCCTTGTCCTGGCTTGCTCCCACAAGAGCTACGTGGACCCGCTGCTCATCGGGTACGCCATGTTCCGCTCGGGGATGGTCCCCCCCCAGCAGGCGGCAGGGCTGAACCTCGACTTCTGGCCGGTGGGGTGGCTGCTCAGGCACTCCGGGGCGTTCTACCTGAGGAGGACGTTCAGGGGCGAGATGCTGTACCGAGAGGTTTTCAGCGCCTACGTCCGTTACCTGCTTGCCGAGAACTACGTGACCGTGGTCTATATCGAGGGCACCAGGAGCAGGGACGGAAAGCTCGCATACCCCAGGACCGGCTACCTGGGGATACTGGAGGAGTCCCTCCGCATTGGGGTGTGCTCCGACGTGACACTGCTACCGGTGTTCCTGGGTTACGACAAGGTTCCCGAGGAAGGCTCGCACGTCAAGGAGATGGCCGGCGGCCGAAAGGTCGGCGAGAGTGTAAAAGGCTTCACCGGCATCTTCAGGTCGGTGAACTCCAGGCTGGGGCGTGCCTACGTGAAGTTCGGCGAGCCGTCCAGTATGAGGTCGCTGTTGGAGCACCGGGATGTCGAAGGTGTCGCCGGCGTCGTATGCGAGGGCATCAACAAGATAACGCCTCTCACCAACAGGTCCCTGGCTGCTTGCGCCCTGCTTTCCACGGGGGGAGAGTGGGTCTCGGCCGGCGACGTAGATGAGGCGGCGGGCCTGCTCCTGCGCTTTGCGGCCAGGCGGGGGATACCCCTTTACGCGGACGTGGCGGGGGTAGTGGAGGCCGTTCGGCGTTTTGTCGAGGAAGGACATGTCGTTCCCGAATCCCGGAACGGCGATGACGGGTACCGTCTGGAGGAGAGTGGGAGGCGCTTCCTCGAGTACAACAAGAACACCCCTATCCACCATTTCATCCCTGAGGCGCTTGTCGCCGCGTCGTTCAGGGGCCACCCGGGTGAACTCGCGATGCAGCAGTCGTGGATAGTGGACGACATGGAATTTCTCGGGGACATCCTGGGCCAGGAGTTCGTGTTCAACCGGGACGGCGAGTGGGATGCCGCCGTCGAGCGCGCCATCGGCGAGCTGAACCGGTCCTATGGGGCCGCCGTTTTCGCTTCTCTTGTCGACTCGTTCCTGGAGGGGTACATCGTGGTGGCGACAACGCTGGGCCGCCTGGAGCCGGGGAGCGAGCTATCCCGGGATGAACTGGTGAAGCAGTGCTTCAAGGAAGGGGCCCGCCTGCTTGCGGAAGGGACTATCAGGCGAGAGGAGTCGATCTCCAGGGTGACGTTCAAGACCGCCATAAGGAGGTTCAAGCAGATGGGCTTCCTCACCGAGCGCCGGGAGCGCGGCGATGACGGCAAGGAGGCCGTAACGGTATCACCCGGCGAGCGCCGGGACGCCGCCGAACTTGCCTGCCGCATCCGCTCATTCCTCCCCCCCGCGTAAGACAAAAACGCTACAGAGGGGCTAAACGCTACAGAGGGGCCAGGCCCCAACGCCGCAAAACACAAGATGGTACCAGGTACAAACGCAAGAAACGCAAGATGGTGCCAGGTACAAACGCAAGATGCTGCCGCGCATACTCCCTAAAGAGGTCAAAGGGTGGTAAAAACCGGGACCGCCTTTCACAGGAGGGCTCTCTTTATCTCCTCGAGCGAACCTGCGGTGACCGATTCGATTATCTCCCGGAATGCTCCGGCGGCGTCTTTCCCAGCGGAGTCCAACCTGCTCCTTGTGGCCCCATTCTCATAGTCGATGCCGTGAAGGCCGAAGCGAGGCTCGAAAGAGCCCCACTCGTAGTTGTCGGTTATAGACCAGTGGAAATACCCTTCGACCGGGGCTCCTTCCTTTATAGCCCTGGCCATCTCAAAGAGGAAGGCCTTCAGGAAGGTCGGTCTGTCTGCCCCGTCCTTTCGGGGAATGGGCCTCCCGTTTCTCACCCGGTTGCAGAGCCCGTGCTCGAAGACGTGAAGGGGGACCCCGTCGCTCTTTGAGCCGTAGGCTTTGAGAAAAGACCGGAAAGCTTGTAGGTTCTGGACCCAATCCCAGTGGTGAATGTAGAGCCGGGGCCTTGCGCTTTTTATCTCTTCCAGGTAGGGAAGCTTGAGGAAGTGTCCGGGGAAGGGGTCGTAGAGATCCACCGCTATCAGGTCGAGGTGCTGCTCAAGCTCGGAGGAGTAGACTCTCTCAATAAGGGGAGAGAACCGCTCGACCCTTATGTAGCGGCCCAGGCCGTGCCTGGCTACCCTCTCGATGTAGAGCCCCGCCTTGAATTTTGGACCCCGGGGCCGGGGAATACTCTCCGCCATCCTGTGGAACACCTTGGCATGTTCATCAAGGTATTCCGGCAGTTCATCCCTTGACACTCCGCGCTTTCTCGCCAGCAGGATGTCGAAGACAACCTTGTCCAGCCAGTAGAAGCAGAGGCTGACCGTGGCCAGGGTCACCCTAGGCTCCTTCCAGCCCCGTTCCCGGTAGATGCGGTGGGTGTTCTCGTACGCTATCAGGTGAGCAAGCAGGAGGTTGTTCAGCGCCTTCCAGTACCTCCCCGTTCCAACTCCCCCCGAAGGGAAGGCCCCCAGGAGGTAGAAAGCCGGAGCCAGGATGTTGGGCTCGTTTGTGGTCTCCCACATACCGATCGGTTCCTGGCGGTAGCGATCTATCAGCAGTTCGTTTATGCCGGTAACCACGTGTTGGACATAACTCTGGAATAACTCAAGGCAGTCCTCATCCAACCACATGTCAGCGCCCATCCACATGGGGTGGGTGAAGTGGTGAAGGGTGACGACCGGCTCAAGGTCCATCTCCCTTGCGGTGGCCAGCATTCTTGCGTAGTGATCAAGTGCCTCCGGGTCGAAGTGGGGGGGCGAATGGGCTTCCATTTCCGTGTGAGGCTGGATACGCGCCCATTCAAGGCCGAGTCGGAAATGGTTGAGGCCGATTCGACGCGCGTTTTGGAAATCTTCCCTGTAGCGGTGGTAGAAGTCGGTGGCCATGCCGGTTGGCGCCGCTTTTCCACTACGCTCCCAGGGGAACCAGTTGTTAAGCGGCTGGCCCGGGCCGTTCAAGCCCCCCTCGGTCTGGTAGGCGGAGTTCCCGGCCCCCCAGCAAAACGCCTGGTCCAGGCGATAGTCGTCGCCGAAGGTCTCTTCTATTTCCCTTGAACCGTAGTGCAATCTGAATCTCACTGCTCCTCACTCACTACTGGTAACAAAGCCCGAGTCCCAGGTATTATAGTCTAACAAACCAGCGGATCTTGTATAAGGGGGCGCACCCATAATGGAGGACGGACCGGTCCTATTCGTCTTCGCTCACCAGGACGACGAGTTTGTCTACCTGGGCATGCTCAGGAACCTGTTTGAGAGGGAGAGAGAGATACACGTGGTCTGGATCACCGATGGCGCGCATTTTGTCCCGGCGGAGGTGCGGAGAGCTGAGTCCACCGCGGTGATGAGGATGGTGGGATTGGGGGAAGACAGGCTTTCCTTCTGGCCCTACCCCGATGGAACCTCAATAAGGTTTGCCCCCGAGATCGTGGAGCGGCTGGCCCAAACCATGGAAGAGGCCCGCCCTTCTGAAGTATACACCGTCGCCTTTGAGGGAGGACACCCGGACCATGACATGGCTAACTTTGCCTCTGTCACCGCTGCCCGTCGCCTAGACCCATCGCTTCCCGTATATGAGGCGCCCCTGTACAACCGACATCGCGGTAAACTATGGACTATTAACCGGTTCATCCCGGCCGAGACCGAAACCCTTTATGTCCCGCTTTCGCGTGATGACATCCTGTTTAAGCTCCGGGCGCTTTTTAAATACCGGAGCCAGTTCTGGATAGCGGTGCCGCCGACGCTATTGTTCACCAACAAAAAAGAAACCATGACCCGTGGTGAGCCCTACCGCAGGGTCCCGGCCTGGAACTACCGCCAGCCTCCCCATGGGGGAAAGCTCATCTATGAGGGGTTTTTATTACGCAGGATTCTCGGCATCGTTTTTAAGGACTTCAGGGAAGCTGTTTCCGGAGTCCTTGACCCGGTGGATCGGGCCTGACTCATATTATTGGAAACGATTATTTTATAGGCGCCCCTCAATACGACTGCGGATTGCGCCAGATCTTCAGGCCCAGGGTTATAAGGCCGAGGACGATGATGTAGCTGCCACAGATGATAAGGAACAGGGGGATACTTTCGCTGTTACTGCCGGAGCCGGAGCCCCCGCCCGGCGCGCTCATGGCGAATAGATTACCACTATCGTCCGGGGAGCCGCTGCTACCGGCGCCACTGGAGTCAGATGAACGCTTGGGCTCGCCATCGGCAGCGACCTCCGGCGCGCTCTCCTCTCCCGGCACGTCACCCGGGAAGGTCACCAACGCTTCATCCGTTACGCCCGTCCATTCACTGACAACGTGGTCGGTTGCCGTGGTGGGGGTCCGGGGGCTGTCGCTGCTATCGCTTGG
>JAHIPE010000225.1 GCA_018894655.1 Actinomycetota bacterium | reverse complement strand
TCGCGTTTCTCCTCGGCCGAGCGCAGTATGGCAAGGTTGAACTTGAGCACCTCGCGGCCCATCCGGGGACTCAGGACCGGCTCGGTGTCGTTCTTGATGGCGTCGATGAACTGGTGCGTGGAGTCCCTGAAGGAGTCACCCCAGTCCTGCGGCATGTCATCGAACCGGGTCATCTCCCCATCCCTGTACATCAGCACCGGGGGCACCTTGAGCATGTCGGCGGTCCACTTGAGCACCCAGATGACCCCTTTCTCCCCGGTCACCTCCAGGCGCTCGTCTATCGCGTAGTAGTCGCTCTCTATATGGAGCTCGTTACATATCATCTCGTCGCAGACCCCGAACAGGTCACGCTCCCCCCTGTAGCGCCATGTCACAATCGCGGGGGCGTCCACGCTGATGCCGGGGATCATCTCCTTTGCCCCGATCCAGGCGAAAACCTTCTCCACCTCCCCCAGGAGGTCGATCGCGACCGACCACTTATGGTAGCCGTCGTCGAACAGGCACGGCCCTCCCCCGCACATATCCTCCACCGCCCTCCACGCCCACGACTCCAGGGGGACCTCCCAGCCGGAAGGGGCCAGGCTCGAGCACATCTTCATCCGCAGGCCCACCGGCTCGCCGATCTCGCCTGATACCAGCAGTTCCTTCGCCTTCAGGTACGGCGGGTAGAAGATAAAGTTCTCAAAGACCCTGAGCTTGGTGCCGGCATCATCGGCGGCGGTAACCATCGAGTCCATCTCCTCCATGTTCACCGCCGGTGGCTTCTGGATGCTCACGTGCTTTCCCGCGGCGAGGGAGTCCAGGACCATCCGGTGGTGCAGGTGGTGCGGGGTGAGGACCTCCACGATGTCAACCGCGGGGTCGGCCAGCAAATGATGATAGTCCACGTAGGTTTCAGCCGAACCGTACCGCTCGACCCTCGCCTTCAGGGTGTCCTCGCTGGTGTCGCAGAACGCCGCCACACGAACGTCGTCCCTGTCCAGGTAACCCAGGATATTCAGGTCCATGATTCGCCCGCATCCGATGAATCCAACGCCCAGCTTCGACACCCTCCACTCCTTCCTCCAGGGGGACCGGTTTTTCCCCGCCCGCTCCTTTCCCTATAATAGCAGAGGGAGGAAGGGTAGCCGGGCGCAATCGGAGGTTCCATGGAGTATGACGTCGTAGTGGTCGGGGGTGGCCCGGCGGGGTCTTCCACCGCGTTCCACCTGGCGAAAATGGATGTACGTGTCCTTGTGCTGGACAAGGCCGCGTTTCCCAGGGGGAAGGTCTGCGGGGACGGCGTAGCCCCCCGCGCAGTGCGCAACCTCTACAAGATGGGCCTCCAGGAACGCTTGGACGGCCGCTTCAACAAGTTCCACGGGTTCCGTTTCGCCGGGGCGGGCAAGTCGGTGGTGGAAAACCCCATCCCCCCCACCCCCCGCTTCCCCGACCACGGGTACATCATCAGGCGCGTCGACCTCGATGGCATCCTGCTCGACTACGCGCGTGAGAACGGCGCGGAGGTCTGGGAGGAGTGCAGCGTGAAGGCCCCCCTGGTGGAGGGCGGGCGGGTGTTCGGGGTGAACGCCGTCCGCGACGGGGAGGAGGTCGAGGTGAGGGCCCGGGTGGTGGTCGGGGCCGACGGCGCCCACTCCACCGTGGGCAGGGCGATGGGGCTCCTGGTCAACGACCCCCTCTACCTGGGCATCTCCGTCCGGCAGTACTTCGATGGCGTCGAGGATATCGGCAACTACCTGGAGGTCTACCCCGAGAAGGAGATAAGCCCCGGGAGCGGCTGGGTGTTCCCGGTCTCGGAGACGGTGGCCAACGTGGGGGTGGGCGCCATGCTCTACCATATACAACGCGACAAGATAAACCTCCACCGCTTGTTCGAAACGCTCATAAGCGACACCGCCCACGTCGCCCCCAAGCTCAAGAATGCCCGCCCCATCTCCCCGCTCAGGGGTGCGTTGCTGCGGGTCGGCCTGGGGGGCAGCAAGGTTGAGTGCCCGGGGATGCTACTGGTGGGGGACGCGGCCAGCATGACCAATCCGGTAAGCGGGGAGGGCATCACCTACGCGCTGGAGACCGGGGAGATGGCGGCGGACCATATACTCTCCAGCCGGATGGACGGCAGGGGCCTGCACCACGACCCGGAGGAGGACTCCTTCAGGAAGAAGCTGGTGGACAGGTACCAGCACTACTTCGAAATAGGCATCCGCAGCATCAAGTGGGGGAACAAGACATCGTTCATGAGGCCAATGCTCGCGGTCGTCTCCAAGCACAGGTGGTCCCGCGAGAACCTGATTCGCGCCCTTATGTACATGAGGCATTAGGCGGTGGCCAACCGGTGAAGGTAACCTTCATCTACCCGGACTTCTTCCAGTACCCCGATGGGACGTTCATGCCCGAGGGGAGGATCTACCTGGGGATCGCCTACCTCTCGGCCGCCCTGAAGAGGGAGGGCCACCGTACCTCGCTGATACACGTGGTCTCGCCGCCGGAGAGGGATTGGCTCGTCGCCCGTGTCCGTGAGGAGTCGCCGGACCTCATCGGCTTCTCCAGCACCACCCATATGTTCCGCCACGTCTCCCGCTGGGCGGGCTGGCTCGCGGAAGAGCTTGACGTCCCCACCGTCTGCGGCGGCGTCCATCCAACCATCGCCCCGGAGGAGGTCATGAGCACGCCCGGCATCGACATCGCCTGCCGCGGCGAGGCGGAGGGAACGCTGGTGGAGCTCTGCGGGGCGCTCGGGGAGGGGCGCGACCACTCACGCATCCCGGGGCTTTGGGCGCGCCGTGGAGACGACGTGGTAAGGAACCCGTCCCGGCCGCTTACGAAGGAACTCGACTCACTGCCGTTCCCCGACCGCTCCATCTTCGACCCCTCCCTGTTCTGCAGCGACCAGCAGCCCCGGGGCACGCTCATGGCGTCCAGGGGGTGCCCGTTCAACTGCACCTACTGCTCAAACCACGCCCAGAAGAGCATCTACCCCAACCCGGAGCACTACGTGCGGTTCCGGAGCCCCGAGAACGTGGTGACGGAGATAGAGCGGATGCTTGCCGGGGGCGGCGGGATCGAGTACATACGCTTTGACGACGACGTGCTGACGGTGGACCGGGAGTGGCTGGGGCGCCTCTCGGAGCTATACCGCAGCCGCGTGGGGATGCCGTTCATCTGCAACTCGCGGGTCAACTTCCTGGACCGCGAGATGGCCGGAGCGCTGGCCCGGATGGGTTGCCGGGTAGTCTGCATGGGCATCGAGAGCGGGAACCCCTGGCTTCGGGAGAAGGTCCTGAACCGCCACATGAGCAACGAGCGTATAGTCAGCGCGTTCGCGGCATGCCGGGAGGCGGGGATGAAGACGGTCTCCACCAACATGTTCGGGCTTCCCATGGAGGACACTTCGATGGTCCTGGACACTATCAAGCTCAACGCCGCCTGCCATCCCGACACCATCCAGGTGTCCACGTTCATCCCCTACCCGGGCACCGACCTTTTCCGGCTCTGCGAGAAGAAGGGGCTGATAGTAGGCGACCGGGTCGACTCCATATTCGAGGGGCGGTCACCGCTGGAGGCCACCGAAGACGGCTGGGAGCTTCCCGCGGTGAAGAAAAACTTCCATACCATGGCCTACACTTACGGGCGGCTGGACGAGCTCGGGGGAGGCGCCGCTTCGCGCCTCGCCGCGGGAGCGATAGACCG
>JAHIPE010000224.1 GCA_018894655.1 Actinomycetota bacterium | reverse complement strand
CGGCGGACCCGGGCCCCCAGGGAGTTCAACTTCTCCTCGAACCTCTCGTAGCCACGGTCGATGAACTGGACCTGGTACACCACCGTGGTACCCTCTGCTATGAGGCCCGCCAGGACCAGCGCGGCGCCCGCGCGCAGGTCGGGGGCGGACACCGGTGCGCCGCTCAGCCCCGTAACCCCCTTGATTATCGCGTGGTGGTCCTTGGTCCTGATATCGGCGCCTAACCGGTTGATCTCGTCTACCACCATGAACCGGTTGTCGAAGATGTTCTCGGTGACAAAGGAGGTGCCCCCGGCGGTGCAGAGAAGCACCAGCATCTGCGGCTGGAGGTCGGTGGGGAACCCGGGGTAGGGAAGCGTCGACAACTCGATGCCGCTCACGCCGCCGGGAACCGAGACCGAGATACAGTCCTCCCCGGCATCCACCCGGCACCCCGCCTCGCCCATCTTGTCGACTACGATCTCCAGGTGTCCGGGGTTGACGCCGGTCACCTCCACCTCGCCCCGGGTGATGGCCCCCGCCAGCAGGAACGTCCCGGCCTCGATGCGGTCCCCTATGACCGCGTGCTCGACGCCGGAGAGCGAATCAACCCCGTCAACCACCAGGGTGGATGTGCCGCCCCCTGTTATCCGCGCTCCCATGCCGGTGAGGAAATCCACCAGGTCGACGACCTCGGGCTCCTTGGCGGCGTTCTCTATCACCGTCCGGCCTTCCGCCAGGACACCCGCCATGAGGAGGTTCTCGGTCGCCCCCATGCTGGCGAAGTCCAGGTGCATGTGAGCACCGGTGAGCCCCCCCGCCTCCGCCTCCACGAAGCCATGGGAGACCCCCAGGCGCGCACCCAGTTGGGTAAGGCCTTTCAGGTGCATATCTATCTGCCGGGTTCCGATGTTGCACCCGCCGGGCATGGCCACGCGGGCGCGCCCGTACCTGGAGATAAGCGGCCCCAGAACCTCCACCGACGCCCTCATGCGCTGGACCAGGTGGTAAGGGGCCTCACACCTGGGGTCGTCAGCGGGCGCGATATCGAGCGTTCCCCGGTCAAACGTCACCGAGAGCCCGATGTAGCGGAGCACCTCGGCCATGGTGTGGACATCCGATATATCCGGAACGTTGTGTATTACACACGGGCCTCCGGCCATCAGTGCCGCCGCCATCAGCTTCAGCGCGGAGTTCTTGGCGCCGCTTGACCGCACCGTTCCGCTCAACTGCCCGCCGCCTTCGATAACCAGCTTCTCCAAGCCGCAACCTTCCTTCACCACCCGGCCGCCCTAGGTCAACTCGAATTGTAGCGGTTATGGCGCCGGCGGAAAACAGGGGGGGAGTTTCCGGCTACGTTTTCTTCTTGCGCTCCAGGATCTTCTTCTTGACCTTCTTGAGCCGGAAGTGGTCCTCCCGGGCCCTCTCGTCGAGGGAGCTGAATATAAACTTGACCTGCGCCTCCAGCTCGGGGATAACCACGTTCTCCAGGGCGTTGACCCTGCGGTTCGTTTTTTCAAGTTCCTCGCCGAGGCGCCGTAACCGGGTCTCGATGTCGGCGCTCTCTATCATGGTGTCTATGATCTCCTCGAACTTGGAGGCGGTCTGGCCTATCCGGGAGCTTACCCCCGTTACCGAGTAACCGCGCTCCAGCTCCGTCTTCCTAGTGGTCTCCGCCTTGCGAATAACCGGTATCGGGACGCCCATCACGTGCGTCCCCGAGATATCCACCTGCACCTCTCCCTTGGTGGCGAACGACACCGACTGCAGGACCGACCTGCCATCCACCGCCCTGGCCATCGCCAGCGCCTCCTGGGCGTCCGCGGTGGAACGCTCGAGCTGTAACGAGAGCCGCATCGTCTCGTCGATGATAGGCAGGAACTCGCGGAGCAGCGCGTCCCGCTTCTTCTTCAGCAGATCCATCCCCTGAACCGCGAGCTTTATCTGCTGCCTGCGAAACAGTAGCTCGCTCCTTGTCGGTTTTACCCTCTCCACATCACAGTCCTTACCTGGCCGGCCGGGGTACTACTCGAGATCCGCGGTGATCTCTACCTCCTCGCCGCCCTCCGCTTCCTCCTCTGCGGCCTCCTCGGCCTCCGTCTCCTCGCCGGGGGTCTCTACCTCCCCCGGGTAGTACTTCTCGATGTACTCGAGCTTGATCCTCTTTATAACGCTGGAGGGCAGGATGGACAGCAGGTTCCACCCTATCTCCAGTGTCTCCTCGATGTCGCGGTTCTCATCGGCCTGGTTGAGGAAGTTCTCCTCGAACTGGTCGGCGAACTTGAGGTAGAGCTGGTCCTCCTCGGACAGGGCCTCCTCACCGATGATAGCCACCAGCCTGCGCAGGTCGACGCCCTCGGCGTAGTAAGCGTAGAGCTGGTCGGCCACCCCCCGGTGGTCCTCCCTGGTCTTGCCGTCCCCGATACCCTGGTTCATGAGGCGCGACAGGCACGGGAGCACGTCTATCGGGGGTGACACCCCCTTGTTGTGCAGCGGGCGGGAGAGGACTATCTGACCCTCGGTTATGTAACCGGTGAGGTCGGCGATGGGGTGGGTGATATCGTCGTCGGGCATGGTCAGGATAGGTACCTGGGTAATCGAACCTTTCTTCCCCTTTATCCTTCCGGCCCGCTCGTAGATGTTGGCCAGGTCGGTGTACATGTAACCGGGGTAGCCGCGCCTCCCCGGCACCTCCTCCCGGGCGGCGGATATCTCCCGGAGCGCCTCGCAGTAGTTGGTCATGTCGGTGAGGATGACCAGGACCTGCATGTCGTACTCGAACGCAAGGAACTCGGCCATGGTAAGCGCGCACCGTGGGGTGATAAGGCGCTCCACCGTCGGGTCCTCGGCCAGGTTCATGAAGAACACCACGCGCTCCAGGGCCCCGGTCGCCGAGAAGCTGTGCTGGAAGAACGAAGCCTCGCGGCGAGTTATGCCCATCGCCCCGAAGACTATGGCGAACTCCTCCCCGCCGACCACCTTTGCCTGCCTTACTATCTGCGCCGCAAGCTCGTTTCCGGGCAGGCCCGACCCGGAGAATATCGGAAGCTTCTGGCCCCTCACCAGCGTGTTCAGGCCGTCTATCGCCGAGATGCCGGTCTGGATGAAGTCGTTGGGGTTGTCGCGGGTATAAGGATTGATGGGAGAGCCGGTTACCTCCAGTTCCTTCTCGGGGAAGACGTTCCCGCCCCCGTCTATCGGCTCACCCAGGCCGTTTAGGACCCGGCCCAGCAGCCCGATGGAGACACCCAGCTTGATGACCTCTCCCTGGAACCGGACCTTGCACTCCCTCACGTCCAGCCCGTGGGTGGTCCCGAAGACCTGCACCACCGCTAGGTCCTCGTTCAGCTCGATTATCTGCCCTTTGCGGATTTTGCCGTCCGCCGACTCCACCTCGACCATCTCCTCGTAGGAAACCCCCTTGACTTTACGGACGAACACCAGGGGTCCCGCGATATCGTGTATGGTCTTGTACTCAGCCGTGACAAGCCTGTCAGAGGCCATCTCGATCTCCTCCTGCCGATCAGTACCTTATCAACTTCCTCAGCTCGTTCTGTATCTCCGCCTCCAGCGCCTCGAGCCGCTCGGGCGCCTCCTCGTTGGGGATGTCCTTCATGCGCGATATCTGCGCCTTAAACGGTACCTGGAGCGCCTCCTTGAGGGAGACCCCCTTGACCAGCACCTCCTGGAGCACATCGTAGTAGGTGATTATCACCTTGAGCATCTGGTATTGCTTCCGCGGCTCGCAGAAGGCGTCCACCTCACTGAACGCGAACTGCTGCAGGTAGTCCTCGCGGAGCATCCGCGCCACCTCCAGCACCGCCCGGGCAAACTCGGGGAGCGCGTCCGGGCCTACCAGCTGGACGATCTCCTGGAGCTCCGCCTCCTTCTGCAGTATCATCATCGCCTTGTCCCTTACCTGCTTCCAATCCATCGCCACGTTCTCCAAGTACCACTCCTCCACCCGGTCCAGGTACAGGGAGTAGCTCTTTAACCAGGAGATCGCGGGGAAGTGCCTGCGGTGGGCGAGCCCGGTGTCCAGGGCCCAGAAGGCGCCGGATATCCGAAGCGAGTTCTGGGTCATCGGCTCGGAGAAATCGCCCCCCGGCGGGGAGACGGCCCCGATCACGGTGATGGACCCGGTGCGCCCGTCTGCGCCCAGGCAGGTAGCCCTTCCGCAGCGCTCGTAGAAGTCAGCTATCCGGGTGGCAAGGTAAGCGGGGTAGCCCTCCTCGCCGGGCATCTCCTCGAGACGCCCCGACACCTCCCTCAGCGCCTCCCCCCATCGGGAGGTGGAGTCGGCCATCATCGCCACGTCGTACCCCATGTCACGGTAGTACTCGGCCATGGTTATTCCCGTATAGATGGAGGCCTCCCTCGCCGCCACCGGCATATTGCTGGTGTTTGCCACCAGGATCGTCCTCTCCATCAGGGGGAGGCCGCTCCTTACGTCCTCGAGGGTGGGGAACTCGGAGAGCACCTCGGTCATCTCGTTTCCACGCTCGCCGCAGCCCACGTAGATGACCACGTCCGCCTCGGCCCACTTGGCAAGCGTCTGCTCGGTTACCGTCTTGCCGGTGCCGAATCCGCCGGGGATGATGCTGTAGCCCCCCTGGGCCACCGGGAAGAACGTGTCCAGCGTCCGGGTCCCGGTGATGAACGGCACCACGGGGTCCAGCTTGCCCTGGACCGGCCGCGGCTCTCGGGCGGGCCACCTCTGCATCAATGTGAACTCCACCCCGTCCTCGGTCACCGCTATCACGTCCTCGACCTTGAACGTGCCACCCTTGATGTCGGCTATAACGCCTTCCTTTCCCGGGGGCACCATCACCAGGTGCTTTATGACCTTGGTCTCCTGTACGTGGCCCAGCACGTCGCCGGCGGACACGCTCCGACCCGGTTCCACCTCGGGTACGAACTCCCACTCAGCCTCGCGGCCCAGGGGATCCGACACGGTGCCGCGGGTGATGAAGTCGCCGTAGCGCTCCGCGAGGTCGGGGAGCCGCCTCTGCACCCCGTCGTATATCGACGAGAGCATGCCCGGGCCGAGCTCCAGGAGCAGCGGGTGCCCTGAGCAGGTCACCACCTCGCCGACCTCCAGGCCGCTGGTGTCCTCGTACACCTGAACCACCGCGTGGTCACCCGCCAGGCGGATTATCTCCCCGATCAGCTTCAGCTCCCCCACGAACGTCACGTCGTACATCCGGGAGCCGGCCATTCCCCGTGCCTCGACCACGGGACCCGACACCTTGGTAATCGTCCCTTCAATCAATGCGCTGCACCTCTTCCCTCCAAAGCGTGGCCGCAACCGGCCCGTCACTCCCGGAGCGTCACGTCGAAGCCAACCGCCTTGTGCACCAGTCGGGCCAGGAACGCCTTCCTCTCCCCGATGGCCCCGAACTTTTCCTTTATCGGCAGGGAAACCACGATAGGCCGGTAAGTGGCTTCTATCCGCGCTTTTATCCTATCATCAATCCCCACCAGGAAGCCCTCGTTGACGGCCAGTATCCCCGTCCTGTCGTCCTCCAGGTGGCGGTTTATTTCGTTGTTCACTTCCTCCGGGCAATCGATCTCATACACGTCGACCCCCGCGAGGCGAAAACCGTACGCCGTCTCCGGGTCGGTTAGTACGACCACTTTGTACATGCGTATTCCTGTTTACTGGGGACCCTCCCCGTCCTCCCTCTCCACGAAGAACAGGTTATCCCTTATCTTCGCCTGGGGCTGGTCCATGCTCTTCCCCTTCACCACTATGCGCAGGTTGATTATCTCGTTTTGCTTGGCCGCTATGAAACCTATTATCACCCCGATGCCCAGGACATCGAGGTTGCTCATGCCGACCGTCTCCCGGGTCAGTTCCCGCTCCAGCTCACGGTCGAACGCCACCACGTCCAGCTCCTGGTACTCCGCCAGCGCCCTCTCCAGGACCTTGCGTACGCGGGGGTCCGGGTACTCGCTGACCATCTGGGCGATGTCGCCCATGTTATGAATCTCCAGGAACTGTACAGGGGCCAGCGAGCCGCCGGGGATCCTGAGCTCCAGGACCTCCTCGTCGTCGAGGCGGATCCCCCGGGTGCGGACCAGTGTCGAGATGTTCCGCATGTCGATCTCGGAGGTGAACATCTGGCGCACCATCTTGACGTTGTCGTCTTTCCCGGTAAGTGACTCCATGGAGTCGGCGAAATGGAACTTGTCCAGGGCCAGCTCCAGGATCGCCAGGTCGTTCTCGTGGCTGTGGTACTCCGGCATCGCCTGAGCCAGCGGCCTCGCGTACTTGATCCGTAGTGCGGCCATGACCTTCAGTACGTCCGGGATCTCCCGCTGGCGGGCCAACTCCTCCAGTTTATCCATCTTGATGTTTCCCACCGGTATCGTAGCGTTCAGTATCTCTCCCGGT
>JAHIPE010000036.1 GCA_018894655.1 Actinomycetota bacterium | reverse complement strand
TCGAAGAGAGGCTCCGGGAAGAAGTGCGAATGCATGTCGATTATCTTTCCCTGGAGGTAGTCGGCGATCTGCCTCGGTGCTTCAACCATCATCCACGCAGCTCCGTCTGGTAACGTTATCCTTGCAAAAGGGGCCAGGCCCCAAACGCAAGTAGGTCTTGACTAGAGAGTATAACGCAACATTCCAGGGCCAAGTTTGATGAAGTTTTACAACGGCGGACGCAATCATTAAGATGACACTCACGCGACAAACGGATGGAGCATCGAGATGGAAGAGATACGTTTCGGGAGAATAAGGGTGATACCGGGGGAGAACGGCTCGCGGTTCCCGTCGTGCACCTCGCTGTTGGTCGAGGACGACATGCGTACCCTCATTGACACCGGCTGCGGGGAGGCGGCGATACGGCGCCTGCTCGAGGAAGGCCCGATCGACCGCGTCATAAACACCCACTTTCACTTCGACCATATCTGCGGCAACTACCTCCTCGAGGGAGCCGAGGTGTGGCTCAACCGCAGGGAGGCCCCCTGCTTCAAGGAGCTCATCAACGTCGCCCGCCTTCTGGGGGTCGTGGAGCTTGGCGGCGAGGAAGCGGGGGAGCGCTGGGTGGAAGAGGTGAAGGCCGGCTCCATCACCAGCGCGAAGCCTACACCGTACCGCGACGTCAGGTGGTATCTCTCCACCCGCCGGCTGGATAACACCTACCGCTGGGGGGACGAGATGGAGTTCGGCCATACTAAGGCAAAGGTCCTCTCCGCCCCGGGGCACAGCCTCGGTAACAGCTTCCTTTTCTTCCCCGAGGAGCGGGTAGTGTACACCGGTGACGTGGACATGACCGCCTTCGGGCCCTGGTACGGCGGGACCGACGGGGACATCGACGCCTCAATAACCTCGGCGGTGAGCCTCGTCGACTTGGAGGCAGACCACTTCGTCACCGGCCATGAGAGGGGGGTCCTGACCCTTGAGGAGTTCATGGACTCGCTGGGCGATTACCTGGGGGTGATAGACCGGAGGGACGAGATCGTCACCGACCGCATCGAGAAGGGACTCTCGGTGGAGGAGATGGTCTCCATGGAGCTCAGTTATCCCCCCGAGTTGCTCAGCGATCCCTGGGCCTACACCTGGGAGAAGATGACGGTGAGAAAGCACGTCCGCCGCCTGGTGTCCACCGGCGCCATTCCGCTGGAAATGGAAAGGTCATCGGAGTTGCTGAAGGACACCGAGCCCCTGTCTCTCATGGGCTACGGGTTCGAGTTGGCGATCGATCCCGAGTCGGGTAACGGGGAGATCGACATGCTCCTGGACGGCTAGCCCGCCTCCGCGGCGCCCGACCTCCCTCTCCACCTCTGCATATAGCGGCGCTTCGGCGAGACCGCGAGCGCGAGCAGGAACATAAAGAACATCACCAGGACGATGGCGGCCCCCGAGGCGACGTCGACCCAGGACGAGATGAACAACCCGGACGCTACGCCCACCAGCCCAGAGGTAAGTGAAACCGCCAGGACCCCGCGGTAGTTGCGGGATAACTGCATGCCGATAGCCCCGGGGATGACCAGCAGGGCGGACACCAGGATGATTCCCACCAGCTTTATCGAGACCACGATTGTAACCGCCATCGATATAAGCAGCCCGTAGTAAACAAGCCGCACCGGCACCCCGCTGGCGGTCGCGGTCTCCTCGTCGAACACGAAGAACAACAGCTCCTTGAAGAACAGGACGAGGAACGAGACGACCAGCGCGGAGAGGACCGCCACAATGATGACATCCGTCCAGTTGAGCGCCAGGATGCTCCCGAACAGGTAGCTCATCAAGTCGAGGTTGTAGGCGTTGGCCATGCGTACCAGCACCACCCCCATCGCCATGGAGGCCGCGAACAGTATCCCGATGACGGTGTCCTCGTGCAGCCGCCCCTTTCGGGATAACCACCCTATCCCCCCCGCCACCAGGACGCAGAAGCCCCCCGCGGTAAGTATGGGGTTCACCCCCGCCACTATGCCGATGGATACGCCGCCGAACGCGGCGTGGGATATCCCCATCCCCACGAACGCCATGCGCCGCACGATCACGAAGAAGGAGATGAACGAGCAGGTAGTGGCTATGATGAGCCCGCCGGCAAGCGCCCTCTGCCCGAACCCGTAGGAGAGCAGCATCAGGCGTCCTCCCGTGCCGAGACCCCGTTCTCCTCCCCGACCAGGAAGTCGAACTCGCAGCGGTACGCCTCCTTGAGGCGCTCGCTCCCCAGCACATCCTGTGGGCTGCCGTGCATGTGCATGGTCCTGTTGATGCAAACTATCTCATCGGCGAAGCGGGCCAGGACGTTCACGTCGTGGGACACGAACACCACCGAGAGCCCCATCTCCTCCTTGAGCCGGGCAAGGAGCCCCATGAACCGTTCCTGGGACTCGGTGTCCAGCCCGGCGGTGGGCTCGTCCAGGAGCAGTATCCTGGTCTCCAGGCAGAGAGCCCTGGCCAGGAACGCCCGCTTCTGCTGCCCACCGGACAGCTCCCCGATGGGCCTCTTCTCCAGGCCGTCCAGGCCCACCACGTTGATGCTCTCGGCAACCGCCCGCCTGTCCGAGCGCGAGGGAAACCGGAGGGGCCCTATGCAGCAGGCCCTCCCCATCATGACGACGTCTGAAACCGACACCGGGAACGACGGGTCGAACAAGACGGTCTGTGGCATGTAGCCGATATGATGTAGCTCGTGGTGCAGCTCCCTGGGGCTCATCCCCATGACCCGCACCGTGCCCCGCTCGGGCTTCACGAGGCCGAGGACAACCCGGATGAGCGTTGTCTTTCCCGCCCCGTTGGGGCCAATCACCCCAAGG
>JAHIPE010000035.1 GCA_018894655.1 Actinomycetota bacterium | reverse complement strand
GGTGGAGATATCGAGGGCGCGGTTGCACGGATAAAGGAGGAGAACCTCCTGCCGGGGGTCTGCGGGCGGGTGTGCCCCCAGGAGAAGCAGTGCGAACAGCTGTGCATACTGGGCAGGAAAGGCGACCCGCTGGACATAGGGAAGCTGGAGAGGTTCGCGGCGGACTGGGAGGCGGAGGCCGGGGGCCTGGAGGTGCCCAGGCCCGCCGGGGAAAGCGGGCTGTCGGTGGCGGTGGTCGGGTCCGGGCCCGCGGGGCTGACCGCGGCCGGGGAGCTTGTCAAGATGGGGCACGCGGTGACAGTGTTCGAGGCGCTGCACGTCGCCGGAGGGGTGCTTACCTACGGCATACCGGAGTTCCGCCTTCCTCAGTGGGTGGTGGACAGTGAGGTGAGCCTGCTGGAGCGGATGGGGGTGGAGATGGTCCTGGACTTCGTGGTGGGGAGAACCGCCACCCTGGATGACCTGCGAAAGGGGCACGACGCGGTGTTCATCGGGATAGGCGCGGGCCTCCCGTCGTTCATGGGGATACCCGGCGAGAACCTGAACGGGGTCTACTCGGCGAATGAGTTCCTGACGCGCAGCAACCTGATGCGGGCCCGGAGCTTTCCCGAGTACGACACCCCGGTGAAGAGGACGGGAAAGACCGTCGTGGTCGGTGGCGGGAACGTGGCCATGGACTCCGCCCGTACCGCCCTCCGGATGGGTGCTGACGAGGTTCACATCGTCTACCGGCGCTCGCGGGTGGAGATGCCCGCGAGGGTGGAGGAGGTTGACCACGGTGAGGAGGAGGGAATCATCTTCCATATGCTTACCAACCCCGTGGAGGTGCTGGGCACCGACGGGCGGTGCGTGGGGATGACCTGCCAGCGGATGGAACTCGGGGAGCCGGACGAGTCGGGCAGGAGGAGGCCGGTTCCGGTGGAGGGCGACTACTTCAACGTTGACGCGGACGTCATGGTAATGGCGATAGGCACCAGGGCCAATCCCTTGCTGACCTCGACCGCGGAAGGCCTGAAGCTCAACCGATGGGGGTACATCGAGGCCTTGAGCGATACGGGGGAGACAAGCCTTCCGGGGGTGTACGCCGGTGGCGATATAGTGACCGGGACGGCCACGGTCATCGAGGCGATGGGCACCGGCAAGACGGCGGCGGCGGCGATAAACGTATATCTAAACAGTGGGGTCAGCGCCTTATAGCGGTGGCCGACATTAAACGATATGGCAAGAAGGCCTGACCCCTTTCTGTCAGACAAACGGCGGTTAAACAAGACCAACAAACAGTGGGGTTAGGGCCTTATAGCGGTGGCCGATATCAGACGTTATGGCGAGAAGACCCCTACCTCGTACACAAGCGGCGGTTAAGCAAAACCGTTGGCCTATCGATTGTGCTCGCACTCGGGGCAGTACTCGTCTTCCCCATGCGTGTGCTCGTCGAAACCCTCAACATCGTGGATATTTCCGACTTCGGGTATCTCCTTCTCGCCCGCGATGACGGCGTCGACAACCTTGAGGAAGTTGGAGAATATGCGCTTGTCTTCCACGTCCGAGGACAAGCGGATCGCCTTGAGCAGGTGGTAGCGGGCCTTCTCGGGATCCCTCTTGAAGTAGAAGTAGATAGAGGCAAGATTCTCCTGGAGCTGGGAGGAGTCGGGGTTGTACCGCACGCCTTCTATGGCCAGGTCGAGGCCCTCGTTGACGCGGTCGAAGCTGCACAGGAGCCAGCTCGCGAAGTAGAACGGCATGACGAAGTGCGGGTCAAGCCTGGTTATCAGCCAGTAGTACGAGACCAGGACATCCTCGTTGTCCAGGCTGTGTCCGAGGTACTCGTGGAAGATCACGTCTGTCTTGGTCCAGAAGTACGCGGCCAGTGTCTCCCGGACGCCGCCCAGGATGTCCAGGAACGACCTCGCGGTATCGAACGGTGAGCTCTCGTCCCAGCTCGCCTGGATCACCGGGGAGTCGTCGAGCGAGTACTGGAGCCCGACAGCCCCCATCAGTATCACTACCAGGAGGGCCACCGAGATGGCGGCCGACCATCGCCCGGCGCCCCGGCTTCCCCGCTTGCCCATCAGAGGTCCTTCACCCGGAACACCAGGTAGCCGACAACGAGGAACAGGGCAACGAACAGGAAGGCGTACCCGCTTATCCGGGCGAGGAACGGCCAGGACACGCCTCCCGCGTAGCCGACCTGCTCGGAGAGGTTGAAGTTCTCCAGGTTGGGGATGATGTAGTAGAAGACCCAGGACACGACCTTGACCAGGCCGCCGCTCGCCTCGTCAATCAGCTTGCCGTGCAGGAAACCGGTCTTTACGTGGCATATGAAGTAGAAGATTATCGTGGCGAAGGCGTTGACCGGGACCGTTGCGAAGGTAGAGAGAGCCAGGCAAAACGCGGCCATGATCGCGCTCTCCAGGAAGACGGCAAAGACCCCCTGGAAGATAACCGGCGAGAACACCTGGAGCCGGGCGTAGATGAGGATCAGTATCTCCAGCCCCATCACAAGAAGGATAATGGCCAGGGTTATGAGTATGCCCAGGTACTTGCCCGCCAGGTACTGCAGGCGGCTCACCGGCTTGGACAGTATGTTG
>JAHIPE010000034.1 GCA_018894655.1 Actinomycetota bacterium | reverse complement strand
CCTTGCCCTGGAGCCAACGCCCGGTCCCGGAAGGGACATACGCCCGATCAAGGGCGTTGAGGGTCTTCTACGACTTCGGGTCGGGGACTGGCGCATATTATTCACGCTGGATAAGCAGGATAAGGAGATTTTTATTCTTGCGGTTCGACCACGGGGTCAAGCATACCGGAACATGTAGGTATTACATGGAGCGGGAAACGGGTCTCGAACCCGCGACCTCGAGCTTGGAAGGCTCGCGCTCTACCAACTGAGCTATTCCCGCTCACTATGACGCGCAATATTGCGCTTTGTCACTCCTGGTAAGCCAAGCAACACCGCTTCAACATCGGTAGCTTTCCGGTTTCCAATTCTCATTGTATCCACAGATTACGACACCGGCAACTAATCTACACAAAGCAAATCAATGAAGGGGGGCTCCCCTCAATAAAAAACACGGGTAGGCAAAACCAGCTTTGCCTATCTTGCAGATTTTATAGAAATAAACATAACTTATGTACTCCATAAGTATAATATATATATGGGGAGTACGAGACTGGGTCTCCCACGGGCTGCAAACCCGCTGGCCGGTTCTGATAAAACCGGGGTGGAGTTCGATTCCCACTACTCCCCTCCAATCATATATAAAAGACATATATGCCGTTTCTCATCGACTTGCCTGTCTTCTGAAAGATCCCTACCACCTCGTATACCCTTCTGCGAAGTACCACACAGTGTCCGCTTCGCTTGCGCCGCAGGCGTCGTGGCCGCCGCGTATCGGGTTCAGGTTCGGCGAAGTTCCGTAATCGAAGTACATCGCCCTCTCCGCCGTGAACTCCCCGTCCGCCGTGCTCAGGCTCATCCCGAACGCCGCCCGGCAGTTCATGGCGACTGTGAAGTTCAGCACCTATGACCGCCTCCCCCAGATCAGCGCGCCCACCCTGATGACCTGCGGAGATGAGGACATCCTGATCCCGGCCGAGAACTCAAGGATACTGGCGGAGCGGATACCGGGAGCCCGGCTTGTGGAGTTCGAGGCTGCGGGCCACGGGTTTATCAACCAGTGCCGACCGGGGTTCTTGGCCCTGGTGACTGATTTTCTGCGGTGGTGCGGCATGACCCATCATCCTGCCGCTCCTCGGTCACGCTGGCGAACCCCTCCCAGATGTCGAATAGCCCGTCGAAGAAGTCGACCATCCACCCGATGGCCTTGTTGGAGAAGACCAGGCCCCAGTGGCCGACAGGCCAGTTGACCGACTTGTTGTAGCCACAGTCGAGGATGCCCGAATCCCTGGGCCATATCGCCTCGTCGAAGTTGCTTGTTATCGACAGGCACTTGATCCTTTTGCAACGGGAAGGGTTTGAGTTCATCTCACTTATAAGCTTGCTGTTGGGGAGTATCTGGCGGCCCGCCTTGGTCATCAGGCCGAAAACAGCCCAGTATGCCCCCTTATGAGGAGTGGCCAGGTACACCGCCTTGTTGACGTACTTCCACCCACCGAGCTGCTGCAGGTAGTACCGTGAGATAACGCCGCCCAGGCTATGCCCGACGAGGTTCACCTTCTTGGCATCGAATTCGTAGCGCGTCTTCTGGACCTCCACCGCCAGTATCGCCGCGGACCTGGCGATATCCCCGGTCTGAAACTGCGGTATGCTCGCCTCGGCGACGTCGAATCCCTCGACCTCCAGGCGGCTCCTGAGATACCGGCTATGGAAGGGGGGGGCGCCGTACCCCGGGACGTAGATGACGGGAAAGCGCTCGATGGCCTCGTATTCCCGGGCCTTGCCGGTGAGGTTTATCTCGTCTTCGAACTTCTGGTCAAACTCGTACTCGCCGTTGCCTTCACTTGTTGTCTTCGCCCTGCTTCTTCGCATATCTTGTGGTTCCAACCTCCTCTTGTCGTTCCACCGGAAAGCGAAACCGCATCCAGGCCCCCTTATCAGACTCTGTCGTTGACAAAATCGAACGGCTTCTCACCGGTCAAATAACGGTCCAAACCCTCTCCATCATATAGTTTGATGATAATACGCCTAATCCTTCCCGCGATGCGGTCGATGAGCGCCTTGGTGTACTGCTCGTCATAGTACGGGCTGAGGTCGATGGGGCGGCCGATCCTGCAGGTTACGTTCCTGTAGGTTACGAACCTTACACCCTCGCCGGCGTCCGGCAGTTTTACAAAGGGAGTAACCAGAAAGCCGGGTATCTTGGGCAGTTCCCTCTCCTCCTGTGCTATCACCGTGCAGGGAACTATGGGGACCCTGGCCTCCAGGGCGAGCTTGGCGAACCCGGTCTTGAACGTGGCTATCTTGGTGACCCGGTGGGGGTTAAAGAACGATTGGACCCCCTCGGGGAATATCCCTACCAGCTCGCCGTTCTCGAGCAGGCTCTCAGCCATGTTTATATCCTTGTCGCTCTCGCTCCCACCGTAGATCGAGAGTGGGAATCCGCCGGCCCATGTGTACAACTGCTTCACCACGGGCATCTTGAACGTGTACGACGCCGCGGCGAAGTTGATGAAACGGTCCACCGAGTACCCGACGACCACCGGGTCTAAAAGCGACCGGTGGTTGCAAACAATTAGCGCGGCTCCCGACTCGGGAACGTTGTCCTGCCCCTCCACGTTTATGTGGTAATGCCAGTCCGCCAGCGGCCCGACAACAAGCCGCGCCGCCTCGTAGAACAGCATGTTCTT
>JAHIPE010000033.1 GCA_018894655.1 Actinomycetota bacterium | reverse complement strand
CGTGGATCCGCCAGCGCTGCTGTGGGCGGTCTCCAACGTCTCCCCCGCCGTCGCACCGCCGGGAAAGCAGTTACTGCAGTTCTTCTCACCGATAGATAAAGAGAAGCGCGACGACCGGGCGTTTATCGCTAAGCGCACCGGCGAGCTCTTAGAACTCGCGGCTGAGGCCTTCGAGGCTTCCCCTGACGAGGAGTTCAGGCGGGTTATGGTCACCACCATCGGGGGCGTGGTGCCGTTCGCGGGTCAAAGCCGCCCGCATCGCCCCGGAATAGATGTGCCGGGATACGACGGGCTTTTCATCATCGGCGACGGTGTCAGCGCCGGCGGCCTGGGCGGTGACCTGGCGGCAAGGAGCGCTATCGTGGCCGAGCCGATGGTTGCCGATTACCTGGATAACCGGGCGGGTTGAGAACCTGGTTTCTGAAATAGGTTCAGGCCAAGGGTTACTTCTTCTTGATCGGGACGTACCAGTACCGGTTCCCCTTGGCCCACTCGTTGACGCCGACCTTCTTTGATGGACTACCAATTACATTTCCCCACCCCGGGGAAGCTTGAAAGGAATGACATCGGAAAATGGTCAGAGCAGGACCAAAATTCGAAGACTCGATACAACGAAATACCATAAGATTCTATTGGATGGACGATGTTTCGACAATACTTGGCGACTGACCGGCCGCCAGACCCTCCCCTACCCGGCGATCTCGGTGGCGTCGGACGACGCCGCATCCCTGAGCAGCGACGGAAAAGCCATGATTACCACCGCCATCACGAGGCAGACCGCTCCCCCGATGAACAGTGAGAACGTCGCAGAGCGCATATCGGCCAGGAACCCCATCGCCAGTCCCCCGATCGGGAACACTCCCTGGAAAACCAGGATATACAGGCTCATGATGCGCCCCCTCATGTCACAGTTGACCCGAGACTGGAGCACCGTGTTTATCGTCGCGCACATCGTCAGGTAACTTGCGCCGAGCCCTATCGATATGATGAGCGATAGCCAGAACGTGCGCGAGAGCGAGAAAAGGACCAGCAGCAATCCCGCAGACACGGTGGACCCCTTGATGATCTCACTCTCGGAGACGCGCCGGTTGATGAGGGTCACCAGCGGCGCCGCCATGACCGCGCCCAGGCCGGTGAACCCCATGAGAAGGCCGAACCCGCCCGCCCCCCGTCCCAGAACGTCCCGGGAGACGGCGGGCAGGAGCACCACGAACGGAAGGCCGAAGAACGCGGTCACCCCAAGGATGATAAGCACGTTCCTTGCCCACTTGTTCGTCCACGCGTACTCGAGCACACAGGCGATATGCCTGCCGGTTCCTCCCGCGGGCACCGGGTGGCCGGGGGTATCTGTTTTCAGCAAAAGAAGTGCGCCTATGACCGCAAGGAAGCTGAACCCGTTCACGTAGAAGGCGGCAGCGATACCCCAGACGTTCAGGATGATCGCGCCAAGGGCCGGACCTATAAAGCGCGCCATGTTGAACTGCGCGGCGTCGAGCACCACCGCGTTCAGCATGTCCTTGCCCGGGCACAGGTCGGTCACAATAGCCCTCCACGCGGGGAAGTTGAACGCGAAAGCTACCCCCATGAACGCGGTCAAGCCCATGATAACCCCGAGAGAGGTCAAGCCGAGAGACGTACAGATCCCCAGGGCAAACGCGCCAAGCATCATTGCCGCCTGGGTCACTATTATCAGCTTCTTCCTGTTGAGCTGATCAGCCAGGGAACCGGATAACAGGACGAAGATTAGCACCGGGATGAAGTTCGCGAAGTTCGCCGCCCCCACCCAGGCGTCTGAGTCGGTCAACTCCTTCACGAACCAGAGGAGCGCCGTCATGTGGACCCAGGTCCCGATGTTGGACAGGAGCGCTCCGGGCCACAGGATGCGAAAGTCGCGGTGCCCGAACGCCGATAGCACCCCCCCCTTGAACAACGTTCTTCCAATCAGGGTGGTCGTCGGCGCCGAGACGTCCGCCTCCAACTCCTCTACCGATATCCCTTCTTCCCTGTCCTCTGCCTCAGTATCACTCATGAACCTGAATCTATCACAGTAGCCTCTTGGGTTTCCCGTTAATGCTATATAATGCTTCATTGACAGTTCCGGTCTTCGATGATTGGGGGTGAGTGGTTGATGTTCAGGAAGAAAGAAAAGAAGAAGTGGCGGTTTTTCTGGAAGAACTTCGCCATGGGTGGGAGGCTTATCCGCCTCCTTGCGGCGGGAGCCCTGTTCGCCGTGGCCAACACCATGAAGGAGGACGACGAGTTGAAGGCGGCCGTCCTTGCCGTGTGGGGAGGCGCGTTCCTCTTCGACGCGCTTGCCCGCTGGAGCCCTTACCGCGCTATCCTCAGGTGGCCCACGAGAAAGGCACGCCTGAGGCACTACCCCAAGGTAGAGGAGTAAGTCCCACGGAGACATCCGCGATCGCCAGGTTGGTTTGAGATGGCATAGGTTGACGTATTCTGGTCTTACGCCCTCGGTGCCGGCCTGGCGTTCGCGGTAAGCCGCCAGCTTATCAGTGAGCACAAAGAAAGCCATCTCCAGGAAGATGGCGACAGTCCTTTCGACAGCCCCTGGTTCACCAAGACGGTCTTGTTCATTTCTCTCCTTTTCGTCCCCTCCGGCGCCTGGCTCCTTTGGTCAGTCCCAAGCTGGGAAACCATGCACGTCGGACACTACGCCACCATCCCCGGTTGGCTGGTGGTCCTGTTCTACTTCCTCGCCCTTATACTGCCTCGTTCCATAAATACGGTAGCATAGCCTCAAGCGTTTTTATGTTTGAGCCGCGTCTCTCAGGCGCGGATCTGTTGCCGCCACGGGCGGCCTGAGAGACCACCCTCAAGGTAGGGAGAGGAAGTAACGAAAGAGGCTTGGAAGGGATGAAAGTACAGAACTTTGTGGGCTTCACTTCGCGCCGGTGCGTATTACACAATAACTGTATTCTTACCGATATAGAAATAGACGTAAGTCTATAGACCAATGAGGAGGCGCTGAGAATGAGTAGAAAGCTCCTGGCGACGATCCTGTGCGTGGCCCTTGTGGCGCTCGTCATCCCCCCGGCTACTGCCGGAACATCCGGCGCGTCGAGCGCAAGTTACGGCGCGGACAACCCTAATGCGCCCACAAACGCCGTCAATCTCGTCTTCATCCACCACTCCGTCGGGGAGAACTGGCTGAATGATTACAACGGTAGGCTTGGCGCGGCGCTGCAAACAGACAACTACTTCGTGAGCGACACCAACTACGGGTGGGGTCCTGACAGCATCGGCGAATATACCGACATCGGCCACTGGTGGTCGTGGTTCCGCGGGCCGAACAGCGCCACCTACACAGCCGCTCTCTACAACGAAAGCGGCCAGAACTGTGACTACTCCCGGCTGGCAAACGACCCCGGCGGCGAGAACGAGGTCATCATGTTCAAGTCCTGCTACCCCAACTCGAACCTGGCCGGCAACCCTAACGACCCGGTACCGGATATCAACAGCAACCCGCTGCGGGGTCAGGACTGCTATTCGGGCAACCATACAGTGGCCAACGCCAAGGGAATCTACATCGACATCCTTGAGTACTTCAAGACCCGGACCGACAAGCTGTTCATCGTGGTAACCGCTCCACCGGTTATGGACGGGACCTACGCCTCCAACGCCCGTGCCTTCAACAACTGGCTGGTCAACGACTGGCTTGACGGATACAAGTATAAGAACGTTTTCGTGTTCGACTTCTACAACGTGCTGACCAGCAACGGCGGAGACGCCTACACCAACGACCTGGGCAAGGCAACCGGAAACCACCACCGCTGGTGGAACGGCGCGATCCAGCACAAGACCGACGGCGGGGGCAACACCGCCGCCTACGCTGACGGGGACGACCACCCCACCGACGCTGGCAACCAGAAGGGGACCGCCGAGTTCACCCCCCTGCTCAACGTTGCCTACAACCGGTTCTCCGGTGAGAGCCCTCCCCCGCCGCCTCCCGGGCCGCCTACCCCGCCGCCTCCCGGGCCTTCCACCCGGCAGTGCGCCCACGACTCCATCGGTGTTACCGAGCCAAACAAGACTTGGTACCTGGCCGAGGGAAGCACCGCTGGAGGCTTCGAGACATGGGTACTGGTTCAGAACCCCGGCACCGAGACCGCTACTGTGGACCTCACGTTCATG
>JAHIPE010000223.1 GCA_018894655.1 Actinomycetota bacterium | reverse complement strand
CGGCACCCGCCTGTACAAACGGTTACAGGACGAGGGGCGCCTGGAGGAGAACTTCTGGTTCGATACCTCTTGGGACGACCGGGTGGTCTTTGTGCCGAAGAACATGAGCGCGGGGCGTCTCTACCGGGGCACCCACCAGGTGCACCGGGATTTCTACTCCTACCGGTCGATAATCAAACGCGCGTCCCTGCGCAAGCACTGGAGCGTCTGGTTCGCGTTCAACCTCCTCTACCGCCAGACGGTAGTAGCCAGCCGCTCCCACGCGGTGGGGGCCACGGAGCCCGCGCCGAAGGCCACCTAGCGCAACAGGCAAATTTAGGGAACCAGGTCTTAAGATTTGCCTGCTATTCGAAGACCATTTGAGCTGGGTCTTCAGTCCCGGACCAGAACGCGGGCCAAAGCCCGCGCTCAATCGGAGGGGTGAGGTACCAGGCGGACTGAAGTCCGCCCTCAAGCGGGAGGACTAATTGCACGATTCAAGACCTAGCCCCGTCGGGAAACGTGATGCCGGGGTTATTATCAGCCGGGCGCCGGTCCGTATCAACGACCTCGGGGGATGGACCGATACCTGGTTCTCAGGGACCGGCAAGGTCCTTTCCACCGCTGTCTCCCCCGGTGCGGCCTGCCATCTGAGTTTCGCCGCGTGCCGCCCCCCCAGAGGCAAGAGGTTCACCCTCGACGTCAGGAACTTCGACTGCCGGTACAGCTTCGACCCCGACAACCCGCCGCTGGACCGGCACCCCCTGCTGGAGGCGACCGCCGCCTCTATGGATGTGCCCCCCGACATCGCCGTCGAGGCCTCGGTCTCGTCCGAACTCCCCCCCGGATGCGGGACCGGCACCTCGGCGTCGGTGGTGGTGGCCCTCATCGGCGCCCTGGACCGTTTGACCCCGGGAACGACGGAAGCCGATGCCGTATGGAGGGCGGCCCACCGTGTCGAAACCGACATGCTGGGCTGGGAGTCAGGCGTGCAGGACCAGGTAACGGCGGTGTACGGCGGGATTTGTTTCATAGACGTGCACCGGTACCCCGAGGCCCGCATCTGTCGGCTGGTGCCGGGCAAGGAAATCGCGGGCGAGCTCGAGCGGCGCCTTGTCCTGGTGTTCCTGGGTGAAGGTCACCAGTCGAGCGAGGTGCACAGGGATGTCATCGCCCGCATCTCAGGCGAAGGCGAGGACTGCCCCGCTCTGGCAGAGCTGAGGGAAATCCCGCCGATGGCTCGGGAGGCGCTCGAGGAAGGGGACCTCACCCGGTTCGGGGCGCTCATGTCCCGGAACAACGAGTGCCAGCGGTCCCTTGACAATGAGCTCATATCCCCGGAGGCCGACAGGGTTATCGCGCTCGCACGCGGGCTCGGTGCGCCGGGATGGAAGGTGAACGGGGCCGGCGGTAGAGGCGGCTCCCTGACGTTGCTCGCGGGTGACGGCCCCGGGGCCAGGGATGAGCTGGTGCGGGAACTCCGCCGGCTCGGGGAAGGTATCCGTGATATCCCGGTCAAACTGAACCATGAGGGCCTAGCGGTTAGAGGGGAAGGCCTATGGAACCCGCGGGAGGGCGGTTGATGCGAGCATGCGACGCCTTACTGCCAGGTTGATAACCGGCACGACCAGCTGCGCCATCGCGGTAACGCCCCGGTTCCTGCTGGCCTGGACGACCCGGAGGTGGGTTGCCGGCGCGGTCCGGCGCGGCGAGAGGAAGCTCGCGAAAGGGAGTTGTCTGAAACGGGTCCTGTCAGGGGCGGTTACCCCGCTCTCAGTCCTCGTCTTCGAGATCGGGGGCAAGGAGGTGGATGTGCGGCTGGTCCCCTGGCTGGCCTGGTTTCGGGGCTCCATCTACTACCGGTTCCTGTCGCGGGGGCAGCTTCTTTCCATATCCAGGCGTTTCTCCGGGAAGGTGAGCACGCGGGTACTCCTACCCGCCGGGCTATCGGTGCCGGTGGGGGTGACCCCGGGCGTTGCGGTGGAGGCCACTGGGGTGGTCCTGGAGTGGCTCATCGACCGGTTCCTGGTAGTACTATGATTGCAGTAGCCGTTCAGTACGAGATAATTTGAGAGGCAGGCCTAAACAGATGGCAGACGCAACCGGTCACACCGCACCCTCCGGGCGGGCGCTCAAACTCAAGGAGCGCCTGCTGGGAAGCCCCTACGAGATAGACATCGAACGTGCTGGTTTCTACACCGAGGTGTGGAGGCGAACGGAGGGCACTCCCCCCTGCATGCGGGCCGCCCTCGCCTTCGAGGAAACCCTGCGGAAGATGAGCATCAATATCAACGACGACGAGCTACTGGTTGGAGTCAAGACCGCGAAGAGGCTGGCGGGCGTTCTCCCGGTGGAGCGGGGGGATTTCAACACCGTGCTGGAGTTGGAGCTCGACCGCCTGGTGTCGAGAGAGCGCCACCCGTTCCTCATTACCGCCGATGAGCGGCGGCGGCTCGAGAACGACATCCTCCCCTACTGGAGGGGAAAGACCGTCCGCAGCCGTAAGATCGAGTCCTGGAAGAAAGGGGGCATCTACAAGACGCGATTCCTGGGTCCGGTGTCCCTGTACCGGATAATCAAGGGGGCTGGCCCCGGAACCGCGGGAAAGATCGGTTACCAGGCCATCGGGGGCTCCCTCAAGGCCATCCCGAGGATCCCCAGGATACTAGGCGAGCTCGCGGGCCTTCAGCCGAATCTCGCGCTGACCGTCTTTGACGTCCAGGGCCACTTCGTCCCAGGTTACAAGCGGGTGCTGGAGATAGGTTTTAACGGCATCTCTGAAATGGCGGAACGGGAACTCGAGAAGCTGCAAGAGGGAGAGGACGACTACGCCCACCGCCAGGACTTTCTTCGGTCGGTAGTGGTGGTCGCCCACGCGATCCGCGATTACTCAACCCGGTACGCGGAACTCGCCGATAAGCTGTCGGCGGTGGCGGACAGTGTACGCAAGGAAGAACTCCTGGATATCGCGGAGCGGTGCCGGCGAGTTCCCGCCGAGCCGCCGCGCACGTTCATGGAGGCGCTTCAGTCCCTGTGGATGGCCCAGGTGGTGCTGTCCATCAGCTACGGCATGGCCGGGATCCTCTCCCCCGGGCGGGTGGACCAGTACCTGTACCCGTTCTTTGCGGCGGGCCTCGAGGCGGGCCGTATCACCCGCGAGCGGGCGCTCGAGGTAATCGAGGAGTATCTCATCAAGCTGGGCACTTACCTGATAATGCTTATCGAGGCGGGAAAGGACACCGCCAGCGAGATGGCGGTAGGCTCCAACACTTTCACCGTGGGAGGGTTGGACCGCGACGGAAACGACGCCACCAGCGAGCTCTCCTACCTCTTCCTCGAAGCACACGACAACATGAAGGCCCTGGCCAATAACCTGTCGGTGAGAATCTCAGATAAGACCCCGAGGGAGTTCCTGGTGAGGTCTTGCGAGACGTATCGCTCCACCTCCGGGCTCGCGTTCTTCAACGACGGCGTGATCGTGAAGGAACTCGCTCGAGACGGTTACTCCCTGGAGGACGCCAGGGATTACTCTATCGTGGGATGCGTGGAGCCCACCTCCACCGGGAACAGCTTCGCCTGCACCGCGGGGAACGACGTCTCCCTGGCGGGGGTACTGGAGATGGCGCTAAGAAGAGGACGGATGCTGTTCTCCGGGCGAAGGGTAGGTGCTCCCACCGCCGACCCGCGCTCGTTCTCGAGCTTCGAGGACGTTAAGGAGGCCTTCGGAGAGCAACTCTCGTTCAACGTGGAGAAGCTGGTTCGGGCGGTGGAGCTCCTGGACCGGGCCTATATCGAGGAGTTCCCCTGCCCACCACTTTCCGCGACCCTGGAGGGATGCCTGGAGAGCGGCAGGGATATGACCCACGGGGGCGCAAAGTACAACTTTGGGTCGATCACCGGCCGGGGGCTGGGGACAGTGGCGAACTCCCTGGCGGCCATAAACTGGGCGGTCTTCGAGCGGAACCTGATTACCATGGACGAGCTCGTCCGGCTCCTGGAGAGCAACTTCCGGGGAGGGGAGTCCGTTCGCCAGATGCTTCTCAGGAAAGCCCCCAAGTACGGGAACGACGAAGGGGACGCGGATGATATCGCCACCTGGGTCACCGAGGTGTTCTCGAGGGAGGTCAGGAAACACCGGTGCGGGCGCGGCGGCTCCTACCGTCCCGGCATGTTTTCATACGGAGTCCACGTGATGGACGGCCTGTACCTGGGGGCCACCCCCGACGGAAGGCTTGCCGGTGAGCCCGTCTCCAACGGGATATCCCCGGTGAACGGCACCGAGCGTGGTGGACCCACCGCGGTCCTGCACTCGGCGGCCAAGGCGGGTAGCTCTCCGCTGAGCAACGGGACAGCCCTGAACATGCGGCTCTCCCCGGGTTTGCTCCGGTCGGAGGAGTCCACCGAAAAGCTCGCCTCCCTCGTCGAGGGTTACTTTGCCCTAGGCGGAAGGCACGTACAGTTCAACGTGGTGGACACCGCTACCCTGGAGGACGCCCAGGCGCACCCCGAGAAGTACCCCGACCTGGTGGTGAGGGTATCCGGCTACTGCGCCTACTTCACCGACCTGGGCACCTCCATCCAGAACGACATAATCGCCCGGACCGACTTCGAGGAACTGTAAATGTAACGTCTTGAAGAAGACCCGGTTCACTGACAGGAAGCGAGCCTCCATCGTGGATGCAGGGGCTACCGGATAGCGAAGGTGGTAAAGGGGAGCGCCAGGTTTCCCTACGAGTGCCGCGCCTTTAGCATCTCCAGGAACGCGTCTATCCTGGTCTGTAGCTGGCCGACATCGCCCTGGGAGTAATCGGTCTCTATCTTCAGCAGCGGAATGCCCGCCGCCGACAGGGCGTCCTCAACCTTCTTCGCCTCTACCATGTATGGTGTGCAGAAGCTAATGGAGTAGTGGATGACGCCGTCGGCGTCGAACTCCCGGGAGGTCTCCAGCACATGCTCGACCCTTTCCGGGTTGGGGGTGAAGCAGGCGCAGTCTATCGTCAGGTACCTGTCCACCAGGTTGTCTATCATCTCGTCCAGGGTCTCCCCGTCTTCGTCCACCAGCGTCCTGAATCCCCTCTCGCCGACGCAGGACTCCTCCGCCACCACGTCAGCACCGGACGACTCCACGATGAACGGTAGCTTCCAGTTTGGAAGGGCCATGGGGCAACCGGAGATGACCACGCGGGGCGCCCCGTTGTCGCCGGGGCTCACCTTTCCTTCGGTTCGGGTCTCCAGCTCGTCACACAGCTTGTTCACGCTTTCGGTAAAGCGGGCCGGGTTATCGTAGAACGCTATCTGGTTTACGAGGAGCGCGTCTCTCCCCGAGATGGGCGGCGGCGAGGCCCTGCGGGCGTCGCGGAGCCTTAGCTGGGCCCTACGCCGGTCGTTCACCGTCCTGATGGCCTCCTTGAGGTTATCCGGGGTGAGCTTCTTGCCGGTCACCCTCTCGCACACCTCCACGAACTTGTACCCCTCCGCCTTCCAGAGAGCCCTGTCCGTCTCCTCCTTCTTCTGGGGGAGCTCCATCACGTATGTCTCCTTGATGTCCTCCAGGAGTTCGTACGCCTTCTTCTTCCCGTCGCAGGTGGTCTCGCCAATGACGATATCGCAGGCCCTGAAGTACGGGCAGAGACCGGCCAGTTCGAACCCCATGAACGACTTGATGAGGGCGCACAGGTTGCGGGGCAGGTACTCCTCCGCCTTTTCCGCCCCTATCTCTGCGCCGGCGCACAGGCCCACCGATATCCCGTCCAGCGCCAGGATTATCTCTTCCGGGACGTACAAGCAGAACGTCCCGATCACTTTCCTGCCCTCATCCTTGGCGTCCATCAGCTCCTTGATGCGAAGACCGTGAGCCTCCGACACCACGAAGTCAAAGTACTCCATGGCGCTCGGCCTGTTCTCCTGGTGCAGGTAGACCTCCGAGTAGCTGTCTCCCAGAACTTTCAGAAGCCCGTCGTGCCCCTCCAGGTCGAGCCCCAGTTCAGTCCACATCGGCCTGTAATCCTGCTTTTCAGCCATCTCTCCTCCTTTTCTTGAGTACACAGGAGGAGATTATATACATAAAGAGATATTATGCAAATTATTAAGATTACTTATGGAAGGGTCCCGCTATCCTCCCGCCGTACCCGGCCTCACGTGTAATCCCACACCATCTTCACCACGCCAACCAGTATTACCGGCATCATGGTGAACGTCCCGATAAGGGCGACCTGGTTCATCCCGTTCTCGAACCAGTTCATCTGAAGCACCACGCCGACGACAGTGAGGTAGACAAACGCGTAGACCAGCAGCGGCCCCGTGTTCACCAGTTTCCCGGTGATGACATCCCGTTTCTCACCGATGACGTAGAAGATGAGCACGATGAAGAAAGGGGCCAACCACCAGCCGACGAAGTTGCCGATAGGGACGCCGCCCTCCCCTTTCCACACTCCCAGTTCCTTCAGGTACGGGCCCCCTTCCCAGTACCACCACGGCTTCTTCCCCGCCGCCTCCATCCAGACCCGGGAGGTGGCAAATGGGTCAACCATCATGTCCCAGGCGGTGACCATCGTGGCCGTGGCGGCGGCGATGAGCGTGGCCCACAGCGCCTTCCCCCACCATGAGCGGACGCGCTGCTCGCCTCTCATGCCGACAAGCCAGTTGACAAGCATGAAGGCGGCGTAGATGACCACCGACCAGGTAACGATGATAAGGACCGGGACCCCACCGATGCGTGGGTAAAGCGTGTCGGTGTACTTATAATGGCCGAAGAACCACGCGTAGTTGTGGCCTGTGAACTCGCAGAACCAGCTTATCGCCCAGGCAATCAGGAAGAACGCCACCGTCTGCCGCGCACCCTTTACCATCACCGAATGCCAGATGACCAAGGCCAGCATCGAGAGCATGGCGAACGCCACTGCCTCGGGGCGCAGCGGTATTTCGTGCCTGGCCCACGATACCAGGTGCACCATCGTGGTCATCAGGATGTAGGCGACCACAACCGTTATTATCGCCTTGTGCGGCTTCGGCGAGTCCTTCCAGGCGTTAACTACCCCGTACCGCTTCCTGTCCAGGTCGGCAACCGTTTCAGCTTCCACGACTACCCCCTTGATGCTCCCGCTGTCCCAACCAGCCCGGGCAGGCGTCTCCCGCCGGCTACTTCCCCTTGAACTCCGGCTCTCTCTTCTGGAGGAACGCGGTTATTCCCTCCACCACGTCAGTGGTGCTGACCGCAATACCCTGCATGGACGACTCTCGGTCCAGCGCCGTCTCGAGGTCCGATTCGAACGAGTGATTGAGCATGGTCTTCATCATTCCTATCGCCCGGGTCGGCCCCGCTGCCAGGCGCCCCGCGAGGTCCATCGCCTCGTCCATCAGCTTCTCCGGCGGGACCACCCGGACGACGACCCCCAGTTCCAGAGCCCTCTCCGCCACCAGCGGCTCCCCGGTGAACATCAGTTCCTTGGCCCTGGTCAGCCCGATCATCCTGGGCAGGAAGAACGACCCCCCGCAGTCCGCCACCAGCCCCCGGCGGACAAAGATCTGAATGAACCTCGCGGTTTCCGAGGCGATCAAGATGTCACAGGCCAACGCGAAGTTGCAGCCCCCGCCGGCAGCGTCCCCGTTAATGGCCCCGATAACAGGCTTCTCCATGCAGCACATGGCGGTTATCATCCGGGAGTACGCCTGGGCGGAGAGCCGCATGCCCAGGGGAGTCGCCGCGTCCTCGCGCCCTCCCCCGCCGGCGAGGTCCGCCCCCCCGCAGAACGCCTTGTCCTTCCCGGTGATAACGACCGCCCGCACCTCGTCGTCCACCTCCAGATCACGTATCCGCCTGTCAAGCTCACGTACCATGCCCAGCGTCAGCGCGTTCAGCTTGTCGGGGCGGTTCAAGGTGATGACCTCGACCGGCCCTTTCCTCTCAAAGATTACCTCTTCCATCTCAGCTCCCTTGTCTGCCTGCGTTACCCTTTTATTCTATACGAGAACCTTTCGGGGGTGGCATTCACGGTCTCCCGGTGGGACGCGGGGCACTGCACGCTCCCGGGAGAGGAGATAGAATCAGAACAGCACGAAAGATGGAATGAGCAAGGAGGCTTCCCCGCATGACCACACTGTTCAACAGGTCTATCGACATCGAGGTCCTGGAGGAGGACGAGAACGTCAGGGTGAACGGCAGGCTCTCCGACAGCCGCCTGGGAGAGGGCCTGCACCGGCTGGAGATTAGCATGCTGGTCTCGTTGCCGGAGGGGGAGATAAAGGAGATAAGCGGCTCCATGCCCAGGGTCCCCATGGAGGAGTGCGGGCAAGGGCTTGCGGTGCTTGACGAGGTGCTGGGGGAGAAGATAAAACCCGGCTTCACCAAGATGGTGAAGAACACCGTGGGCTCAAAGCGGGGCTGCACCCACCTCGCCTCCTTGCTGGTGAACATGGGCAACACCAGCGTCCAGGGCCGGGGCGCGTTCATCCGTAAGCACTTCCCCGACCAGGAGACCAGCCTGTACACGATGCGGCAGGTGGCAGGTGACCTCGGCCTGCTTGACAGTTGCGTCTGCTGGACCGAGGACGGACCCATCCTTCGCCGCTGGCGAGGGGAGTAAAAGGCAGGATTTACGGTCTGGTGCCAGGCACCTCAAGCCTCCCCCGGTACCGGGTTCTATTGGCCTTTGAAGTTAGGGCGGCGCTTCTCGGAGAACGCCCGGAGCGCCTCGGCGGCGTCCTCGCTCCTCATCGCCCTGTCCATCAGGAAATCGATCTCCGCCCGCCCAGCGACCTTGCGTCATCCTTCCAACCTGCGGCCGCTCAACTTTTCTCGCCCTTTCCCTTCAGCCGGGCCTTCTCCCCCTTGTAGTGGCGCTTTATCGGCGCTTTCTCCTCCTTGTAGTAGCTCTTCAGCCGCGTCTTCTCCTCCTTGTAGCGGCTCTTCAGCTCCGCGGTGAACTCGCGGTTCCTGGCCTTCCACTTAGCGATAGTGCGGTGGGCGTAGATGCGTATGGCCATGTCCTTCCAGCGGAACAGCAACCCCAGTTTCCAGCACTGCCAGATGGAGTAGAACTTTCCCATCGCCCGGACGGTCCCTTCCTTCTGGAGCCGGAACGGGGATATCAGCTTGGGATTGAAGACCACGTGGTGGCCGCTGAACTTGCTCCAGTCGTCAACGATGATTCGCCCCTGCTGGCACATCTCGGTGTAGAACTCCGTACCGGGGAGCGGTGTCAGTATCAGGAACTGCACGGTGTCTATCCCGGTCCTCTTGGCGAAACGGACCGTCTCGCGAATAGCGGCCCGGTCGTCCTCGTCGGACCCCAGCACGAACATGCCGTGCACCTTTATTTTGTACTTATGAATTACCTCCACCGCCCGTACGATGTCCTCCACCGTCTGGGCCTTCCGGTACGACTTCAGTGTCTCCGGGTTGGCCGACTCCAGGCCGAGGTAGAGGAAGAGGCACCCGGTATCCTTCATCAGCTGCATCAGTTCCTCGTCCTGGACCACGTGCACCGTCGCCTGGGCGGTCCAGCGGGGGGTGATGCCCCTCTCCTTCATCTTCTGAAGTAGTTCCTTGGCGCGGGAGGTGGAGGCGGTGAAGTTGTCGTCGTAGAAGAAGAACACCGCCTTGGGGTTCTTCTTATAGAGCATCTCCAGCTCCGCCAGTACATCCTCTGAGTCCCGGTAACGGTACCGGTGCCCGAACATCGGGGTGACCGAGCAGAACTTGCAGTTGTGCGGGCAGCCCCGTGAGGTGATCATGGGGACCACTCTGACCTTCTCGAAGTCCTCTATCAGCGAGAGGTCTGGCCACGGCAGGGAGGACAGGTCGTCCATCCTGGAGCGGTCGTCGTTGTGGTGGAAAACGCCCCCCTCAGAATAAGAGAGGCCATCGATGTCAGAGTAATCCCCGTTCCCGTTGGAAAGGTGCTTGATGAGCTCGAGGAACGTCTGCTCCCCCTCGCCGCGCACCACGAAGTCAACACCTTCCCTCAACGCCTCCTCGGGGAGGAACGTGACGTGGGGACCTCCCATGACCACCGGGATATCGCTTTCCCTCTTGATCCTCTCCAGCAGCTTGAACGCCTCGGGGGCGGTCGACGTTATAGTGGAGATACCCACCAGATCCGCGCCGAGTATCTTGTCCCAGTCGAGCTTCGAGACCTCCTGGAAGTAAACCCTGGAGGAGATACCCAGCTCTCTCTGGAGGAGCGCCCCCAGTATGGGGAGGCCCAGACGGGGTAGCTTGAACTTGGAGAACACATGCTTCCCGGGTGCCCTGGGTTCTATGAGGACAACATCTTTAATCATAACTCCTCTAATACTGAATACGGCGGACCAGGCTAAACGGGTTCAATGTTCAGCAACTTCCGTCATTTGTCAAGGCTGCCAGGCTCGTTAAGCTGGCGGCACGCCCCGGAGAGCCCCTTGTACAGCGAGCGGAACGCCCGGTACAGCAAGAATGGGGTCATAAATCTTACGTTTTGCTAATAAATGCCAAATATGTTGCGTTTGTACCTGGCACCATGTTGCGTTTGGAATTAGCTTCCGCAAAGTGACTCGAAGATGCGTACCGCCTCCACCGCGTCCCTGCCCAGCGCGTCAACGCCCATCTTGTCGGCTAACTGCTGCGTGGTGCAGGCGCCGCCGATGGCTATCTTGACGCCGTCCCTCAGGCCCGCCGCCGACAGGGCCGAGACCACGTCACTTATGGAGTCGACCATGGAGGTGAGCAGCACCGACATGCCGATGGCCTGGGCGGAGTGCTCGCGAACCGCGTCCACCACCTTTTCCTTGGGGACGTCCACCCCCAGGTCCACCACCTTGAAGCCGGAGGTCGATAGCATGGTGCCTACCAGGTTCTTGCCGATGTCGTGCACATCGCCTTTGACCGTAAAGAGCACCACCGTCCCCTTCTGGCCCATGCTCTCCGCCTCGAGGAGCGGCTCCAGGACCTTCAGCCCCTCTTTCATGACCTCCCCGGCAAGCACCAGGTCCACCAGGAAGTACTCACCCTGGTCGAACAGTTCACCCACCGATCCCATCCCGGCGCACATAGCGTCCAGGACGGCCTGGGGCTCCTCCCCGGCGTCCAGAGCGCTGGAGACGATCTTCTCTATGTCCTCCAGTTCGAGGTCGACAATAGCCTTCTTGACTGTCTCGAGATGCTCTCCCATAGAAACCTCCTTGCCGTTCACGCCCCTACCTCTCCAGCGGAACCGTCACGCCGACAGGGGGTAGTAGCCGTACTCCTCCACCGCCTCCAGCATCCAGTACAGTCTCTCCACCGAGATGTCGGGGTGGCTGTTGGTAGGCGCCAGGATGTAGCCGCCCCCCTTGCCCGCAGCCTGGATGGACTCGCGTACCGCCTGGAACACCTCTTCTCTGTCCGCGTCCACCAGTATGCGGGTTATGTCCATGTTGCCCACCAGGCACAGGCGGTCTCCCACCATCTCCTTCACCGTGGCAAGCTCGATACCGGCGGTGGG
>JAHIPE010000222.1 GCA_018894655.1 Actinomycetota bacterium | reverse complement strand
TCCAAGCGTACGCCTTACACCACTCGGCCTAACCATATTGTATCTCGAACCCCTGATCTCCACAGGAAAGACAGAGGATAACGCGTGGCCAGAAAGGGGAAATGCCGTGCTGCCCATGACCTTGATGTAAGTCAGTGTCTGACTATTGGAATGAATAGAGCCCACCACGGGCGTTTACGATAGACTGTCATGACGAGTTCGGGAGTTAAACGAAAGACCGGGAGGTAACACCATGACCTACGAAACTCTTCTATACGAGACCGAGGGCGAGGTAGGCACCCTCACCTACAACCGCCCGAAGATGGTGAACGCCATCAACCCGCGGATGCTGGAGGAACTGAACGACTTCTGGCAGGAACGCCAGCGCGACTTCGACACCCGGGTCCTGATCGTTCGGGGAGCGGGGGAGAAGGGCTTCTGCTCCGGGCTGGACATGAAGGCGGCGGCGGATATGGAGGGGGGCTTCTCGCCGGGTGGGCCGACCCCGGAGAGCATCTACAATGCCCAGAACCGGTTCTCGAGCATCATCCGCCTTATGCGCACCTGCCCCCAGCCTGTCATCGCGGCGGTGCACGGCCCCGCCATGGGCGCCGGGCTGTCGTTCGCGCTGGCATCCGACGTGCGGCTGGCAAGCGTCGACAGCTTCTTCTGCGCCCAGTACATCAACATAGGAACCGGGGGAGCAGATATGGGTTCCAGCTACTTCCTGTGGAGAATCGTGGGCTGGGGACGGGCGGCTGAGATATGCATGACCGGAGACAGGATTCCCGCGGAGGAGGCGTACCGGATAGGCCTGGCCAACCACCTCTACTCGAGAGAAGAGCTCATGCCCGCCGCGAGGGCGATGGCCGAGAACATGGCCTCCAAGACCAGGATGGGTCTGCGTCTCACCAAGGATGCGTTCAACGCCGCGCTCAACGCCTCCAGCCTGGAGGACGCCAACAGGATGGAGGACCGCAACCAGGCGTTCTTCATCGTGGGCGGGATGTTCGAGGGGATGCAGCAACTCGGTCGATAGATGACGTAAGTTCATTGCCGGGCACCTGTGCAGCTTCACGAAAGCAAAACGTGCAGGGCCGGTGTCTGGGCAGCCTTCCTGCACATGGTCCAGATGGACAATATAACCACAGTGTGGTTATATATTAACCATGATAAAGCGACATGTTGAACGGCTCATAACTGGAGCCCTGCGGGAATTCCCTGTCGTTCTTCTTATTGGCGCCAGGCAGGTGGGGAAGACCACCCTGGCCAGGGCCATCTCCTCAGGACCGTGGAAGGCCGAGTATTATACGCTCGACGACCGTTCCATCCTGGATGCCGCGCTGAGCGACCCCGACGGGTTCATGAGGGGCAACCCTCCACCGATGGTGATAGACGAGGTCCAGAGAGCTCCAGACCTCATGAGGGCTGTGAAGCTCGCGGTGGATAGAAACCGCAAGCCAGGCATGTACCTCCTCACAGGATCGGCCAACCCACTCAGGCTTAGATCGGTCTCGGAGTCACTCGCGGGCAGGGTAGCCATTTTTAGGCTCGACACCTTCTCGTGGGCGGAAATCGAAGAGAGAAAAGCGCCCACCTCCGTAATCGACGCGTTGCTGGAATGCGACAGCGCGGCAGAGCTGCTATCCCGACTTCAAAGGAAGGAAGTGAGTGCGAGGCGCGAGGATATCGAGCGCTTGGTTCTCTCAGGCTGCTACCCTGATCCCGAGCGGATGAAGACGAGGGCTGCGCGTGACAGTTGGTTTAATTCTTACAGGCAGACGTACCTGGAGCGTGATGTCAAGGACATAACCTCCATCGCAGACCTGCCCCTCTTCGGCCGCCTGCTGCGTGTCATGGCGCTCCGCACGGGGAACCTCTTGAACCTGATGGACATCTCGAGGGAGTTGGGCATCCCGTACACGACGTTGAGGCGGTATGTCGGCCTGCTCGAGACGACGTTCCAGGTTGAGTTCCTGATGCCTTATTACGCGAATATCGGCAAGCGACTGGTCAAGACACCCAAGGTCTACTTCAATGATACTGGCATGGCGTGCCACCTTGCAGGCCTGACGGGATGGACCGCGCTGGAGAACGCAGGGTTGTCAGGCAGGATGCTGGAAACCTGGGTCTGGGGAGAGATCCGCAAGACGCTGCCGCTACTGGACGCCCCGGCGGAGCCAATGTTCTGGAGGGAACAGCATGGCGGTGAGGTCGATTTCGTACTGGAGAGAGGCACGCGCCTGGCGGGAGTCGAAGTGAAGAGCTCTGGAAGCGTTACAAGTACAGACCTCAAGGGGTCGGAGAGCTTCCTGAGGGCGATGAAAGGTAGAGCGGGGATCACAGTGGTCCTATACCAGGGGGAAAGGGCATTCGCACCCCGCGAACTCATCGCAGTTGTTCCGCTGAGCCTCTTCTTCGGGGCGGAGGGGCGGGTGCCGAGGTCCAGGTCGTAGCCGTAAACGTAGAGCTATCCTGTGTCAATATGTTCTCTGGCGCCCAGTACATCAACATAGGAACCGGGGGCGCGGACATGGGTTCCAGCTACTTCCTGTGGCGTATCGTGGGCTGGGGACGGGCGGCTGAGATATGCATGACCGGAGACAGGATTCCCGCGGAGGAGGCGTACCGGATAG
>JAHIPE010000221.1 GCA_018894655.1 Actinomycetota bacterium | reverse complement strand
CTCGACCTTGCTTCGCCTGGAGCGGCTGGGGGGGGACTCGGTCCCCGGAGGGCCCCTGGAGGCGGGCGAGGAGGAGTTCCTGGACCGGGTGGTCACCGCCTCATTTCACCAGCGCAGGAAGAAACTGGCCAACTCGCTCTCGTCCGGGCTTACCCCGGTGGACAGGCAGAGCGTGTACAGCGCACTGGCCTCCATCGGTAGGGGGGAGAGCACCCGGGCCGAGGAGCTTTCCCCGGGGGAGTTCGTCAAGCTGTCCAGGGTGATAGGCGAGGGGCTCGCGCGGTGACTTGAGTCGCCCGGTGAAAGCAATAGAATTGTGCCGGTGACGTGAACATCGGTTCCAGGTAAAACGCGAAAGGTGACCTGTTGGAAGACAACATAACGCTGCAGGAAACAAAGGCATGGCACTCCCTCACGACAGAAGAGTGCCTGGACGCGCTCGAGTGCGACGGCAAGGACGGACTGTCGGGCGCCGAGGCGGCTAGCCGGCTCGAGCGGTTCGGCCCCAATGAGCTTCGCGAGGAGAAGAAAAAGCCTTCAATAATCCTGTTCCTCGAGCAGTTCAACGACTTCATGATCTGGGTCCTCCTGGCGGCGGTTGTCGTCAGCGGCGCCCTGCTCCGGGAGTACCTGGACGCGGGCATAATAATGGCTGTCGTCCTACTCAACGCCGTGCTGGGGTTCGTCCAGGAGAAAAAGGCGGAGAGGGCGATGGACGAGCTGAAGAAGCTCAGCGCCCCCACGGTGAAGCTGATACGCGACGGCGAGGAGGTCCGGGTCCCGGCCAAGGACGTGGTCCCCGGCGACCTCATGGTCCTGGAGACCGGCGACCTCTTGTCCGCCGATGCCCGCCTGCTGGAAGCGGTCAACCTGAGGACCGACGAGGCTAGCCTGACCGGCGAATCGACCGCGGCGGAAAAGACGACCGCGGCGGTCGGGAACCCGGACGTACCGCTGGGAGACCGTCAATCAATGGTGTACTCGGGGACCCACGTGGAGTATGGACGGGGCACCGCAGTGGTGGTGGCCACCGGGCAGGACACCGAGATGGGCAGGATCGCCGAGATGCTCCAGGAGGCCAAGCCGGCACCGACCCCCCTTCAGGTCGAGCTGCGGGACGTCGGCAAGCGAATAGTCTACATCTGCCTGATTGCGGTCGTGCCGGTCTTTATCATCGGTATGCTGCAGGGCCACGAGTTCGCGTTGATGTTCCTTTTCGCGGTGACCCTGGCGGTCGCCGCGATACCGGAGAGCCTCCCGGCTATCGTGACCATAACGCTGGCCATGGGCACCCAGGCGATGGCCCGCAAGAACGCCGTCATCCGCAGCCTCCCCGCGGTGGAGACACTGGGCTCCGCTAACTACATATGCTCCGACAAGACCGGGACCCTTACTCTCAACCGGATGACCGTGGAGGAGGTCTTACTCTCGGACGGAGAACCAAGACCGCTGGAAGAGGTCTCCAGCGACTTCGAGGCCTCCGGCTCGGAGGCGTTCCGCCTCTCCAACATGGTCGCCGCCCTGTGCGGGGACGTCCGGGTGGGCCAGGGCGGTAAGTACGTGGGCGACTCCACCGAGGTCGCGCTGCTGGAGGCGGCGAACACCTCCGGCTTCGACAAGGATGCGCTGGAGGCGGAGATGCCCCGGGTAGCGGAGATACCTTTCGACTCGGACAGGAAGATGATGACCACCATCCACAAGGAAAACGGCGGTTTCCTGGTTCTCGTCAAGGGGGCCGCCGAGGCGATACTGGATAGCTGCGATACCCTGATATCCAGCGGGGACCCAGCGGAGCTCTCCCCGGAGAGAAGGAGCCGTGTCCTCGAGAAGACAACGGAGCTGGGGAGCCGCGCCCTCAGGACGATCGCCTTCGCCTACCGGCGCCTGGACTCCCTGCCCTCGCCGGTGACACCGGAGTCCGTGGAGAAAGGGCTCACCCTCCTGGGCGCCTTCGCGATGAAGGACCCGCCGCGGCCCGAGGCGTTCGACGCGCTGGAGACGTGCCGCCGGGCGAATATCAGCGTGGCGATGGTGACCGGGGACCATCTCGCCACCGCCGAGGCGGTGGGCCGGGAGTTGGGGATACTGGTTCCGGGGAAGAAGCTCGTCGAGGGTCGCGACCTCGACAGGATGTCCGCCGATGAGCTGAGCGATCAGGTGGAGAGCGTCGGCGTATATGCACGCGTCTCCCCCCGGCACAAGGTCAGGATAGTCAACGCCCTGCAGTCCAGGGGGTACGTCGTGGCCATGACCGGCGACGGGGTAAACGACGCCCCCGCGCTCAAGCACGCCGACATCGGGGTGGCCATGGGCATCACCGGGACCGACGTATCAAAGGAAGCGGGCGACATGGTGCTCGCGGACGACAACTTCGCTACCATCGTGTCGGCGGTGCGTCAGGGCCGGATAATTTTCAGCAACCTGAAGAAGTTCATCTACTTCCTCCTGTCAACCAACATCAGCATCGTTCTCACGGTGTTTATTGCTATGCTGATTGGATTCCCGCTGTCACTTGTCCCCGTTCAGGTTCTTTGGATCAACCTTATAACCAACAGCTTGCCAGCCCTGGCGCTGGGTCTGGAGACGCCGGAAATTGATGTAATGGAGCAGGCCCCACGCACCCGCGCCGACAACATCCTCTCGATACCACGCCAGTTACGTCTCTTCTGGCAAGGGTCCATTCTGACCGCCGGGGCCCTCTCCTCGTTCGTGCTGGCGCGTTTCCTGCTGGGATACTCTTGGAGCGTCCAGATCGAGCTCGATTCGTGCCGTTCCATACTCTTCACAACCATGGTACTGCTATACGTCTTCCACTCGTTCAACTGGCGCTCGGAGACCCGCTCGTTCTTCAGCTCTCCGCCGTGGGAGAACCGCTACCTGGCGGGGGCGTCCCTGCTGTCCGTCTCACTCCAGATGTCGGTACTGTACGTGCCGTTCATGCAGAGGGCTTTCCACACTCACCCGCCCTCTTTGAGCGCCTGGGTCCTGATACTGACCTGCGCCCTGCTGCCGGTCCTGGTGATAGACAGGATAAAGGTGCTCTCGGTCTGGTGGCGGAAACAGGCCGCGGCGGGGTCCTCCCCGGCCTGAGGGCGGGTTCGGAGCCGGCCTGGAGTTCACCTACCAGGCGGCAGTACTGCCAGGCAAGAGGCGTTCACACACTCGCACAGAAGTAAGACCACCTTGAATCATCAGAGCTGACTGAGAGTCGCGCCTCAAGGAGTACGTAGCCATGACGAATACAGGCCCCTT
>JAHIPE010000220.1 GCA_018894655.1 Actinomycetota bacterium | reverse complement strand
GCTCTCGTCGATGTGCTGTATGTGGAATCCATAGCCCTGCATTCGCCGCAGTAACCCAGCCGGATCAGTGCCGACGTTCTCAAGCCCGGCCGGCCAGAACTCCATGAATATCTTCAGCTTGTTGCTCGTTATCAGGTCCTCGGCTCCCTGAACGTCAATCTTGATCAAATCCAGTCTGCTATCCCCCACCCCGTCCTTGAAAAAGCCATCCGGGGTATCCGCTTCCACCTCCACAAAGCCCGCTCCCGCGAAGATGTTTCCCGTGGAGAGAATGTCCTCCGAGGTTTTTCCTGTCCACATAGAGCCTGTTTATCCCTCCTCTGTTGGAGATCGCTTTCCTAACGGGAATTATATTCGAGTAACCGTTTATCTCGATGTTCTTGAGGAGCATCTCATAGTTGTGCGGCTCGGGTTCAAACGCGTATACCATTCCACCGGCGTTCAGCAATCGAGCACCGATTAGAGAGTAATATCCAAAGTTCGCGCCAATATCCACTATGACCATATCCGGTCTTATCGACTTCTTATAAAGTTCCGTTTCAAACTCCTCATAGACGCCATCGACCAGCAGATGCGGGACCATCCCTTCATCGTCGGCGTCCACAAACATCTTGCTACCCTGACGCTCAATCAATACCACCCCTCCAGGCTTGAGAGCCTCATTCACCCTGGCAATGATTCGCCGGATAACGGAAGAACCGGGGATCCTCCCAAGCCCCCTCCCCGATAGCGAGTTGGCCATCTTCTTGAACATTATGTAAGCGGATGTTTTCATGGTCCACTCTATCTGTGACGATGTGCCGTCTATTGCGAAAATCGTTGATAATCCTATGGGCGCAGTCGGCCCCGGTTTGACACCGTGTTCCGAAGAGGCACCGAGTAGCCGCGAACCAGCCTACTCACCTCGTGTTCACTGAGGACGGTGAGGCTCATCGTTTGCTTTCTCTTCCTCAAGCACGCCCGAATCCCCTTGAGGCCCAGCCAGTATCCACGCAAGACCGCACCAAGGACCTCGCGCCTGCGAATGCCGCCCGGGGAAACCCCCGTGCTGTAGTCTTTCCTCCCCGTTCGTGTTACCAGGACGAACGCCAGGCACAACCATCGCAGCAGCGTGAACACAGGAGACAGAATGACATAGAAGCGGGGGTAATTTTTCAACAGAACCCATATATGATTCCTGGAGATCAGCGTTTTCTTCCAGGCCAGTCCTATGTCGCTTCCGCCGTGGTGATGGTAGCAGACCGCACCCGGGCAAAGAACAGACCGGTATCCCGCTCGCCTGCCCCTCCAGGCTATGTCCACGTCCTCGGAATATGCAAAGAAATCCTCGTCGAAAAGCCCCACCTTCTCAAGCACTGACACGCGATACAGCGAGGCGCCCGCGCATGTCCCGAATATGTCCGTTTCGTTATCGAACTGTCCCCTGTCAACCTGATTCAACCCTCGGTCGAATGTTCTGCCGTCACGCCAAATCTCAAGGCCGGCATTATTCAGGATTCCACTCGTTTTTCCGTTCTTGAGCAGGAATATCTTGGGCTGGCAGGACCATACTTCCGGCCCCTCTCTTGACATAGCCTCATGCAGCCGGCCAAGACAACTCCGGTCCAGTATCACGTCGTTGTTGAGAGTGAAAATGAAATCCACTTTTTCTCGACCGATTACCCTCTCTATGGCACGGTTGTTTCCTGCGGCGAACCCGAGATTGACGGGCGAACGTACCAGTTCCATCTCCGGGAACTCGCGCTCCATTAGATCCGCCGAGCCGTCACTCGACCCGTTGTCAAAGACCAGTACCGAGAAATCACGGAAATCCTGGAGGCGCAAGGACGCTAGACACTCCCCAAGGTAGCGCTTTCCATTGTAGTTGACAATAACGACCTTGACGCTGCCTTTTCCGGCCTCTGATGCTTCTTCCATCGTCAAGTCCACTCAGTCGATAGCCCCGTCCCTAAGTGCACCGTTCCATGAATACGATAGCATTCGAGCGCCGCTCCCGTCCACTCCGGCTGCGTTCCGCTTCCTCGGCGTACTACAGGAGTACGCCTCAGTCGCGCGCACTTGAGGAGCAGCGCATCAAAGCTCTCGGTACGTTACCGTATTTATGGAACGGAGCACTTGGATGCGATATGCCGGTACCAGAGGGCTGAAACGCCGTGAATAACGGTCAATCATCCTGGAAAGGCCGGAATCGTGATAAAATATCGGCTTTAGCAGCGGTATATGAGGAATACCGGGGGCGCCGTGCAAAGGTGCGCCATTCTAGCCGGTGAAAGTCCGGTCCGGGGAATAGTCGGTTCACCCCGGTAGCTACCTGGACGGCGGGAAGGGCGACCGACTCGTCGAAGCTCCAGGGACAGTTGTCCTCTTTAGGAGGGCTTGCAAGTGTGCAGGCCGTAACGCGAGTGAAGCCCGAGAAGGCCTCGAAAATCACGATGCGAGCGCCGAGCCTCCCCGATATGGGCGAAGGCTGACAGGTCCGGCCGGATAAACCGACAGATGAAGGCCGGACCGCTCGCCGGGGTAATGGGCATGGCATGTACACACAGAATGACGCGCAACACGGGAGACTTGCAATGGTGCCCGGAACCCCCGGGTAACGGACACGATAAGGGGTCCGGCCACTGCAGGAGTCGGAGGGGCTCATAGTACTGTTGAAACCGGGCAATGCCGGTGGAGGGAAGGGGCCCTGGTTCGGGTACGCTTGCCGAATGAGCGAAGGAAGGAAAGGGGATTGGCATCAGCCTAACAACTCCGGAAAAGATCCGGGAGCTCAGGAGGAAGCTTTACCACAAGGCCGAGCAGGAAAAGGAGTATCGCTTCTACACCCTGTACGACAAGGTGTACCGGGAAGACATCCTGGAGTTTGCCTACCGGCTCTGCCGCTCAAACGGCGGGGCACCGGGGGTGGACGGGCAGACCTTCACCGACATCGAGGAGCGCGGAGTAGAGAGGTGGCTCCACGAGCTTGCCGAGGAGGTGAGGACGGAACAGTACTGCCCGAGTCCGGTAAGAAGGGTGATGATACCCAAGCCGGATGGGGTGAGTGAGAGACCTCTTGGAATACCAACCATCAGGGACCGAGTGGTGCAAACTGCGGCAAAACTAATCCTGGAACCCGTCTTCGAGGCGGACTTTGATGAGGCGGCCTACGGATACCGCCCTGGGAGAAGCGCTCTCCAGGCGGTTCAGAAGGTGCACAAATCCCTCATCGAAGGACACACCCAGGTGCTGGACGCCGACATATCCGGTTTCTTCGACAACATCCCCCATGCCGAACTCATGAAGTGCGTGGCAAGGAGGGTGTCAGACGGCAGGATGCTTCATCTCATCAAGATGTGGCTCAAGAGCCCGATTGAGGAAACGGACGAGAAGGGAAGGAAGAGGTACACCGGGGGAAAGAAGTCAAAGCGGGGCACGCCGCAGGGAGGGGTAATATCACCGCTCCTCGCGAACATCTACATGCACCGCTACATCAAGGCGTTCAAGAGGCATGGTCTGGACAGGAAGTACGGGGCGGTGCTGGTCTCCTATGCGGATGATTTCGTCGTCCTCTGTCGCCGTGGAGCGGAAGAGGTGCTTGAAATCACCAGGCGCTGGATGGATCAAATCGGCCTTGAGCTCAACCTGGACAAGACT